>NZ_JBNNWS010000001.1:0-202662 GCF_050281185.1 Heyndrickxia sp. NPDC080065
GCCATCTTCTATTATAACGATTGGAGTTTTTTTCTTATACAACTCTACAAGTTTTGTTTGCACACAGGCAGAGCCTGTGGTTTAAAATGACTAATGAAAACAAGGCTCCTACAGAACCTTGTTATTTTAACATTTTTTAAGCGTATCAATCTGTTTCCTTTTTATTTTCTTTTCCCTTCACGGAAAACCTTCGCACTTCTGATATACTCAACGTCCTTTTGTCCTGAACGATGATTAATCACACGTGCTAAAGCAAAAAAGTAATCTGATAGACGATTTAAATAACGTTGTGCAAGTGGAGGAACAGTGTCATCTTCTTTTGCAAAACTTACGACTAATCGTTCAGCACGACGTGTAACTGTTCTGGCAATATGAATGGAGGCTGCAGCCTTCGTACCTCCCGGCAGGATAAATCGTTCTAATTGCGGAGTACTTTCGATATATTCATCAATTTTCTTTTCTAGATAATCGATCATTTCTTGCTCCAGTTTAAAAGGACGCTTTTGTGATTTTGTCGCAAGATCCCCGCCGCAATCAAATAATTCATGTTGGATTTTTTCAAGATCTTCTAAAATATCTGCGAATTGATCTGGATCTAGTTCAGCCATTGCTTGACCGACAAAACAATTTACTTCATCTACCGTACCATATGCTTGAACTCTTACATCATCCTTATCCACACGACCGCCAATAATGCTAGTTTGTCCTTTATCACCAGTTCTTGTATATATTCTCACACTAATTCCTCCCTCACTTTATTCAAGAAAACACTAATATTATTTAAAAGTATCTGGATATATCGCTTTTGCCATTTCTTCTAATCCTTCTGCTAAGCGTGGACCAGATCTTGATACTTTATCAGAATCAACATTATACACTCGTTTATTTTTAATAGCGGCTACTTCTTTCCATGATTTTCGCTTGTATACGTTATTAACAGCATCTTTATCGTAATAGCCATAAGTTAAAATCATAACATCTGGGTTTGCTTTTACAACTGCTTCCTCTGAAAATTGAATCCAGCCTTCTTTATCGCCTGCAATATTCTTTGCTCCTAATGTATCAAGCATCTCTCCCATAAATGTTCCTTTTCCCGTTGTATAAATAGTTGGTGGAGCAGATACTTCGATCCAAACCTTTTGCTGATTCTCTTTTGAGATTCCTTCTGCCTTCGCTTTAATGTCTGCCACTTTTGATTTCATTCCATCAACGATTTCTTGAGCTTTTTCTTTCGTTCCAGTTGCTTCGCCAATTAATTCTATAGATTTATAGACATCATCAAAAGAGCTGGCATCATTAACCACGATAACTTTAATATTTGCATTTTCTAGCTGCTTAAGTCCATCTTTCGAATTATGCGCATTAGAAGCCGTTGCAAGAACAATATCTGGCTTCAATGAAATAATTTTTTCAATATTAAACTCTTGCCCACCAATTTTTTCTCTATCTTTCACTTGTTCTGGATAATTATCAAAATCGGATACACCGACTATTTCTTTATCTAACCCAAGGGCAAATGCTGTTTCGGTATTACTTGGAAGAAGGGAAACAATTCGCTGTGGTTTCTTGTTAATCGTTACCTTATTACCTACTCCATCTGTAATAGTAACTGGGAAATCCTGAGTTTTCGGTTTACTCTCACTTGTTTTCCCTTTGTCCTGTGCTGTACCACAAGCTGTCAGAATCAATGCTAAAATAAATAACGGTATAAATTTCAAAAACTTTTTCATTAGATAACTCCTTTTGTCGTTAGAATTGTGCACAAAAAAACATCTCATTTGATAGAGATGTTTTATAAACGTAAAAATAAACAAAAAAACCTTGCTCAAAAACGTTTTCAAAACACCTCCCTATCCTCGTAGGCCGACTGGTGCACTTAAAAATCAGGCAGGTCTCCTGGCTCATGATCATTGCTTGCTGTACCTTCCCATATCCATATTTCGATATAGTGGCAACTACAGCTTGCTCCCATTTACAGTGGCGGGACCGCGTTGGCTTTTCACCAAACTTCCCTTTTAAACCTTCTATAAAGGTTCCTGATTTCGTTCCAATCTATTAAATTTTCAATCAATATTCATTATACATTATCAGTATCTGGTTGCCTATATTTTATATAGCGAACGAAAAAAGCATTTTTAAGGTTTTTGTAAGGTTTAGATTAAAACAAGGTAAGGTACGAAATTTATACTATGTTTTGTAATTAAGAATTCATTTTAACGGTTTATGAAAAACAAATAATCAATGATGTCATAGGAGATAAAAACATGAAAACAATCTTACAAGCCAAAAATGTTCAAAAAGTATTTGGTGATAAAGAAAACCGATATAAAGCATTAGAAAATATTAATTTAGAAATTAAAGAAGGGGAATTTGTCGGCATCATGGGACCGTCTGGAGCGGGTAAATCAACACTTCTCAACATTTTTTCGACAATCGATACACCTTCAGCAGGAAGTATTATTATTGATGGTCAAAACATTGTAACAATGAATGAAGAGAAATTATCCGACTTTAGAAGAAACAAATTAGGTTTTATCTTTCAAGATTACAATTTACTTGACACTTTAACTGTAAAAGAAAATATTTTGCTTCCTCTAGCATTATCAAAAGTATCAGTCAATGAAATAAATAAGCGAGTCTACGAGATTGCTGATACATTTGGAATTCGTGACATTTTAAATAAATATCCTTATCACATCTCAGGTGGTCAAAAGCAAAGAACAGCAGCATCTCGCGCCATTGTAACGAATCCTAGTTTAATTTTAGCGGACGAGCCCACTGGTGCCCTTGATTCAAAATCAGCTGCAAGTCTTCTTCAGAGCTTAAGTTCATTAAATGAGAAAAATAAATCTACTATTATGATGGTCACTCATGATGCATTTGCTGCAAGTTTCTGTAAACGAGTGTTATTCATAAAGGATGGAAAACTCTTTACTGAGTTATATAAAAAAGAACAATCTCGTAAGGAATTCTTCCAAAGTATATTAGATATTCTCGCTTCACTCGGAGGTGAACAGGATGACCTTATTTAGTATTGCGAGAAAAAATATTATTAAAAATTTTACAAACTATTTCTTATATTTTGCTTCCATGATTTTTAGTATCGTTATTTACTTTACTTTCGTTTCATTAAAGTATGATGAAACGATTCAAATGAATTCTGATGGTTCGCCCAAAATCAGTTCAGCCTTTAATGGTGCTGCTGTCGTTTTAATGGTTTTTGTAGCAATCTTTATCTGGTATTCTAACTCCTTTTTTACACGGAAACGAAAAAAAGAGGTTGGGTTATACTCTCTTCTCGGTGTACGAAAAAAACAAATCGGCCGCATGCTGTTCTATGAGAACTTTATTATGGGGGTTTTAGCACTTATTATCGGCATTACCCTCGGATCCGTATTATCAAAGTTTTTCGTGGCACTTTTAATGAAAGTCATGGGCTATGATGCGATAACCAATTTCACTATTTCATCTGCAAGCATAATAAATACAGTTGTCATATTCTTGATTATTACAATGATTTCTTCCTTACAAGGATATCGCTTAATCTACCGTTTTAAACTAATTGAACTATTCCAAGCAGACAAAGTAGGAGAGAAAGAACCTAAAGCATCCATTATCATTGCTTTATTATCCATCATTTTAATCGGTTTTGGTTATTGGCTTGCATTACAAAACCTTTTAACTTCAAATGTATGGAGAACGTTGGGTCTCATGATGGCTCCTTTAGTTATCCTTGTGACGGTTATTTTAGGAACTTATTTGCTGTTTAGTACTTTAACGGTTTATTTACTAAAAATAGCAAAGAAAAATAAAAAGAATGATTGGAAGGGAATTAACTTAATCGGAACTTCCCAACTGCTATACAGAATTAAAGGGAATGCTCGTACTTTAACAATTATTGCCGTATTAAGTGCGACTACATTAACCGCTGTCGGAACTGCATACAGCTTATATTACAATAATCGAAGCAATGTGGAAAAAGCTAATCCAAATAGCATGATGTTTATTGATACAGATAAAAATGTAACAAAACAAGTGAAGAATCTAATTGCTAATAATAAAAATCATAAAATCGAATATTATGAAACGATTCCAACACTTCAAGTTAACGCAGATATAACAAATCTAAAAAATATATTCTCAAGTAATAAAATGCAATACACCATGATTTCAAACACTAGCTTTAATAAACTGGCAAAAGAGCAAAAAAGAAAGGATTTAATCACCTTACATGCGAACGAAGCAGCTGCTTTAGAACCTGGCTACATGGAAGAAATATCACCAAAATATGTTGGTAAAACAATTACATTAAACTTGAAAAAACATGATGAGGATATCACATTTAAACATTTAAAGAAATACAGTGTCTTAAATTATTCAACAGCCTATTCCGTTATTGTTGTCAGCGATGAATTATTTACAAAAATAGAAAAGCAAACAAAAGTAGTCAATATGGAAGTTTACAACATTACAAATGAAGATGATGCCAAGCAATTAACCAAAAACATTCAAGCAATTGTTCCGGAACAAGCTGCATTTTCAAGCTTTTATGCAGACTTCGCAGCAGGCTTAGAATCATCCGGCTTACTGATCTTTATGGGTGGATTTTTAGGTCTTGTTTTCCTAGCAGCAACAGGAAGTATTATCTATTTTAAACAATTAACAGAAGCAAACTCTGATAAAGGCCGTTATGAAATTCTCTACAAAATCGGTGTGAATAAAAAAGAGATGAAGAAATCAATTGCTAAACAAGTATTATTTATTTTTGCTTTACCATTGGTTGCCGGAATCGCCCATTGCTCTATAGCATTGACCGCATTATCTAAATTAATGCAAACGAACTTAGTGATTCCTGTACTAATCTGTATGGGGATATATACAGCCATTTACATCGTTTATTACTTCTTAACAGTAAATTCTTACTACAAAATTGTAACGAAAAAAAATTGAAAAAGGAGTCGACAAAATGAAAAAATTAATCATTCCTGGAATCATTATTGTTTTAATAGCGGGATTTATCCTTTTTATTCAAAACGTTAATATTAACAGACTCGGTGCAGATAACTATTATGTACAAATTAAAGGAACAGGTGAGAAAATAGAAGATAAATCAGATAACGGTGAAATATATGTATCATATAAATATACTTTACCTGCCTATGATAAAAATGGTAATGAAAAAAAGTTTACCTTTACATCTTTAAAGCAACTTCGTGAAGATGCCTATCTAAATTTGTTTGTTAAAGATAAAAAAGGGGTCACATCCTATCAAGAAGTAAAATTAAATGAAATACCTGACAAAGCAAAAGAAAAATTAAAGTAAAAAAGTGAAAAACTAAATTTTTATAATAATAGCCTATGGAATACGCGTGCAGCTAGTTATACTACGTATAGAAATTGCTGCCCGCATACCCCACAGGCAAATTCATCTACTAATTTGAAATGATATGTGAGAACCTGATTTTAATTTAGGTTCTTTTTTTAATATAATGAATAAATGAACACTTGGTTGGAGGAGATACGAATGTCGTTAAATAATAAAAAAGTTTTAATTATAGATGACGAAGAGGATCTATTGAGACTGCTTAAAACCGTTTTACAAAAAGAAGGATTGGATCATATCTACACTTCCACTACTGCCGAAGATGGCTGGATACAATTTCAACAAATCCAACCGGATATTGTTTTATTAGATATTATGCTGCCAGATGGCGAAGGCTATGATGTGTGCAAACAAATAAGGACTATTTCCAAAGTTCCTATTCTTTTCTTATCAGCTAAATCAGAAGAAATTGATAAAATTGTTGGTTTTGCGATTGGCGGGGATGATTATATTACCAAACCTTTTAGCCCTAAAGAAGTTGCTTATCGTGTAAAAGCACAGCTGCGAAGATCAGAATATCTACAAGTAATAAATGAAGAAAGTCCGATCATTAAGGCAGGTCCTTTTGAATTAAATGAACGAAGAGCAGAATTAAAAAAGAATGGAGAAGCCATCGAATTAAAGCCAAAAGAGCTCGGAATGATGATCTATTTACTTAAAAATCCTAATCAAATCATTAGCAAAGAAAGTATTTGCGATAGAGTATGGGGTGAAGATTTTATCGGATTTGACAATACTATCATGGTTCACATCAGAAGGCTTCGTGAAAAAATTGAAGCTCAACCATCAAATCCTGAATACTTACTCACTGTCAAAGGATTGGGGTACAAGCTTGTCATAAAGGATGAATAGCCTATGAAATGGAAATTGACAGGGAGATTTTTATTTTCTGTAGTCTTAGTTGTGATTTTAGTTGTATTCATAAATATTTTTCTTCTTTTAACTTTTTTCATCGCTCGATCTATATTTAATGAGCCATTTCACGGTCAAGAAATATCTGCAGAAGTATTTACAAAACAATTTCAAAACCAAATCACCATTTCAAATGACCATATATCTATTACAGAAAAAGGGAAAAATGAACTAATTAAAAATAAAGCATGGATTCAAGTATTGGATGATAACGGAAAGCAGCTTTTTGGTTATCGAACTCCAGAAAATCTAAAGGACAAGTATAACCCTTTGGATATGATACAAATGTATAAATATAGAGAAATAGATGCGGACACCATCGTTTTTATTGGAGAAAAAAAGCTCAAGGATAAAAATTATAGCTATTTTATTGGGTTTAAGAACCGTAATATTCAAAGGTATGTAGTTTCCTATGATTTTCGAGACATCTTAAAAATGTTAAAAATAGGGAGTATTACTTTAATATTCATTGATAGTTTAATCGCATTATTTATTGGTTATTTATTTAGTAAAAGGTTAACCAAACCAATAAATACTTTAATTGATGGTATTAAAAGATTAGCTAATAAAGATTACGATATTAATTATCGCCCTAGCGGTGTATATAAAGACGTTTTTTATAATGTAAATCACTTATCCTATCAGTTACAAGCGAGTGAAATGGAAAGAAACAAATTAGATAAAATGAAAGAAGAATGGATCGCAAACATATCTCATGATATTAAAACGCCACTCGCATCCATTCAAGGTTATTCTGAGATGATGAAAGATACAGAATATCATTTTTCTTTAGAGGAAATGAGAGAGTACGCAGAAATTATCGAAAGAAAATCTGTTTATTTAAAAGAAGTGATCGAAGATTTAAATTTATCAACAAGACTAAGAGCCAAAGAGCTATCCTTAAATAAAACAAAAACCAATCTTGTTGCCTTATTAAGAAGTATCGTCATTGATATATTGAATGATGCAAAATACTCTACAAGAAATATTGACTTCGAGTTTGCTGAGGAAACCATCGATATGGAGGTTGACGAATTATTGATTCGTCGAGCTATCAATAATTTAATCTATAATGCGATTGTCCATAATGATGAAGATGTCCAGATAACCGTATCTATTAAGAAAGAAGAACGAATTCATATAATGATTAAGGATAATGGGAAAGGCATAAAGAAAGAAGAACTTGACCGGATTTTTGACCGCTACTATCGTGGAACAAATACTGGTGAATCACATAAAGGCTCTGGACTAGGAATGGCTATTGCCAATGATATTATTCATGCACATGATGGAGAAATTACGATTGATAGTCTAGTTGGACATGGCACGACAATCGAAATTATGTTATAAAAATTCACATTAAATATTTATAAGGGGTTGTCTGAAAAGCAAAGTGTCAGACAGCCCCTTGTATTCATTAGAAGTTAACGGAACCTGACGATATTACCAAACTCCCAACACATTCATCATAACTACTAAAATCAAAATTGGAGCAACATATCGAATGAGAATATACCAAACATCGAATAATCCTTTCTTTACCTTGCTTCCTTTTATCATTTCCTCATATAAAGCCGATTTTTTCATTTTCAATGGGACAAAAATGGAAATAAGTAATGCACCTAAAGGCATTAATATATTGCTGACTGTATAATCCATTACATCAAAAATCGTTTTATGAAATATCTTCACATCTCCTAAAATTCCAAAGGAAAGTGCGGATGGTACTCCAAAAGCAAAGATAGCTAAACCGATGATCCATGACCATTTCTTACGCTGTGCATTATTTTTCGAAACGACCGAAACAATAATTTCAAGCATCGAGAAAGCTGATGTGAGTGCAGCAAATAAAAAGAGAATTAAAAATGCACCGAAAAAGACCATGCCAAACGGAAGCTGACTGAAAACGGTTGGAAGTACATTAAATAGTAAAACAGGACCTGCTCCCGGCTCTAATCCTAGTGCAAAGACTGCTGGAAAAATAGCAAGTCCCGCAAGAAGCACAATAGCAAGATTCATTCCAACGATAGAAAATGCTGAGCGCGGCAGACTTTGATTTTTTGGCAAATACGAGCTATAAGTGACCATAACCGATACACCTACACTTAATGTAAAGAACGATTGACCCATCGCTTCTAATATTGTTTTAGAGGTTACTTTAGAGAAATCAGGCTGTAATAAAAATAAAACTCCTTCCATTGCTCCATCCAATGTAACTGCCCGAATGACAAGTATAATAAACAAAATGAATAAAGCGGGCATCATAAATTTACTTGCAAGTTCAATTCCGTTTTGAACTCCTTTTGAAACAACAATAATCGTAATAAGTATAAATAATAGCTGAACGATGATGCTGATAATAGGGTCTGAAATGGTACTTCCGAAAATTGCAGAATATTGATTAGAGCTTAAGTGATTTAAACCACCAGTTACAACTTTAAATAAATAGGCTATAATCCATCCACCAATCACGCTGTAAAAAGAAAGTAGGATAAAACACGAAATCATTCCGATGATGCCTATCCAATGCCATTTTGATCTTGGAGCGATTTTTTTATATGAATCTATAGCATTTGCTTGTGTTGATCTACCAATTAAAAACTCGGCCAATAATAACGGCAGCCCCAAAACTAAAGTAAATAGGATGAAAATGAGGAAGAAGGCACCTCCCCCATTCTGTCCTGCTATATAAGGGAATTTCCATATTGCTCCTAAACCAATTGCAGATCCTGCTGCCGCTAAAATAAAACCTAGCTTAGACGACCATTGTTCTCGTCCATTCATTTTCATTCTCCTCTCATTGTTGTAATAATAACCTTCTGTCCAATCTCTCTCTGAGAGGAAGACCTGTTATTTTTAAACAAAACTACTTAAACACTTAAGATAATTTATTTTTAAAGCCTTTTAATTCTTCCATAAATGCATGGAACTGTGGAATATCCATTTGCTGTGCAGAATCTGATAAAGCAACTGCTGGGTCTGGATGCACTTCTGCCATTACCGCATCTGCCCCTATTGCCAGCGCAGCTTTTGCTGTTGGAAGAAGCAGATCCTTCCGTCCTGTCGAATGGGTTACATCAACAACAACAGGTAAATGTGTTTCTTTCTTTAAAATCGGAACAGCAGAAATATCTAGCGTATTTCGTGTCGCTTTTTCATATGTGCGAATACCTCGCTCACATAAAATAATTTGGTCATTACCTTGTGAAATAATGTATTCCGCTGCATGTACAAACTCATCAATCGTAGCAGATAACCCTCTTTTTAAAAGCACAGGCTTATCAACTTTTCCTACTGCTCGTAATAAATCAAAGTTTTGCATATTTCTTGCACCAATTTGAATGACATCAACATAATCAAGCGCCATTTCCACATCATTAGGATTTAATATTTCACTAATGATCGCTAAATCATATTCTGTAGCGACATCACGTAAAATTTCCAAACCTTCTACACCTAAACCTTGGAAATCATATGGGGAGGTTCTCGGTTTAAATGCTCCACCACGCATTAATTTTAATCCTTGTTCTTTCATTGCTTGTGCTACTTGTCGTACTTGCTCATATCCTTCAACTGCACAAGGGCCCATTATAAATGTTTGTGCACCACTTCCTAACAGCTCTCCTTTTACATCAACAATAGTATTTTCTTGCTTCTTTTTCCGTGAAACTAATAATGCTTTACGGTTATCATCTTCCTGCAATTCTAAGCTTGCTTTAAAAATTCCTTTAAAAATATGCTGCAATGTTGATGTTTCAAATGGTCCTTCATTCTGTTCTGCGATCATATCTAATACTTCGCGTTCACGTACAGGATCAAATCGATTTGTTCCTTGCAGTTTCTTTTGCATCCCTATTTCTTGGACAACTTTTGCTCGTTCGTTTAATAAGTACAATAACTGTGAGTTAATTTCATCCACTTTTCCTCTTAATTTCATTAATTCATTATTTCCCATAAAAAACGCCTCCTATTAATTTTTAATATAAAAAGTCCCTACTGATTAAAATCAGTAGGGACGAAATTTATCGCGGTACCACCCTAGTTGTAGATAAAACACATCTACCACTCTTTTTGATAACGGTCAACAAGACCGCTTTTCTTTAAAAAGTTAATTTTTTAAAGAAAAAATGCTCCAAGACTGAAATTCATGTTTATTTTTGTACTGATTTACACCAACCATCAGCTCTCTATAACAGTGAAATAAACACTACTTTAGGTCTTATCCTTGCACAAATATATGAAGTTAGAGAATGCAAAAAGTCCCTACTGATTATATCAGTAGGGACGAATATTATCGTGGTACCACCCTAGTTGTAGATAAAAAGATATCTACTCCTCTTCTTTGTTAACGATCGCTGACCGCTTTTTCATAATGATTATGAAAAAGATGCTCCAGGAGTGAAATTCATGTTTATCTTTGTACTGATTTACACCAACCATCAGCTCTCTATGACAGTGAGACAAACAATACTGTGTTCCCTTCAATGCTTTTGAATTATTTAAGTATGTTTTGTATTATATAATTTTATTTTCGAAACTGTCAATAACTTTTTTAAAATTCTTTATTTACAGGATTTAACTTGTAAATTGTGTTTTGTATTGATTGATGAGCGAATCAGGATCATTGCTCTCACCTTCTAATTGTCGTTGGCGGGCAGCTTTATTTACTTGCTCATCAGCATGGTAACTTGAACGAACCATTGGACCTGCTTCACAATGCTTAAAGCCTTTTTGCAGTGCAATTTCTTTTAATTCAGCAAATTCATCTGGGTGTACATAGCGTTCTACTTTTAAATGCTTTTTCGTAGGTTGTAAATATTGGCCAATCGTCATAATATCGACATTATGTGCCAATAAATCATCCATCGCTTCAAGTATTTCTTCTTTTGTTTCTCCTAAACCGACCATGAGACTTGATTTAGTCGGTGTATTCGGACTAATTTCTTTTACTCTTTTTAATAATTCTAATGAACGATCATAGTTTGCTTTTGCACGAACTCGCTTTGTCAAGCGTCTAACCGTCTCAATATTATGATTAAAAATATCTGGGCCAGCATCCATCAATGTATGTAAGCTTTCGTAATCACCTTTCATATCAGATGGGAGAACCTCTACTGTACATGAGGGTACACGGCGTCGGATCGCACGAACTGTTTCAGCAAAGATAGCAGCACCACCATCAGCCAAATCATCACGAGCAACAGCAGTAACTACACAGTGACGTAAACCCATGACTTCTACTGATCTGGCAACTCGTTCTGGCTCTTCCCAATCCAATTCCGTTGGCAGCCCTGTTTTGACCGCACAGAACCGGCAGGCGCGCGTACAGATGTCGCCAAGTATCATAAAGGTTGCAGTTTTTCGAACTGCCCAGCATTCATGGATATTTGGACATTTTGCTTCCTCACATACTGTATGCAATCTTTCCTCACGCATCATTTTTTTCAATCCGGTATAGCTTTTATTTGTGTTTAGTTTGATTTTCAGCCATTCAGGTTTTCTTATGTATTCTTCATTTTTAGCCACTATATACACTCCTACCTTTGAAAAGTATAATCTTCGTTTGCATACTTTGATTGCATAAGATCTTCAACTTCTTTTAACATTTTCTCATTCGGTTCATATGTAGATAGTTCAATATTAAGACCTTTTTTAAATCCATCTTTGAAGGCTAATTTTAATTCTTCATAGGATGTTTTCCTTCCAAGAATTTGATTAATAGAAACAGCTTTTTGGTCGAAGCCTTTCATCGCCCTATTTTTAACCTTCTCATTTGGAAAAATAAAGAGGTCATATAAAGTTTCTGTATCCATATCCATTGGTATAGAACCATGCTGTAATATGACACCTTTTTGGCGAGTTTGTGCACTCCCTGCTGCTTTTTTGCCTTCAATCTCTAATTCATACCAAGACGATTCCTCAAAACAAACAGCAGTACCAGATTTTCCTACCGGTTTATTCGGAATGGCTAAGTCAGCTTGAATCCCAAGATTTCTATAACCTTCAAGAATTCCTTGTGATAAAACGCGATATGCCTCAATAATGGAGGATGGCATTTTCGGATGACTTTCACTTACAATTACACTGTATGTTAGTTCATCATCATGTAAAACTGCTAGTCCGCCTGTAGGTCTTCGAACGATCTCATATCCCTTAGCCTTTGCCGCATCAATGTCAATTCTTCCTACTGTCTTTTGAAATAGACCAAGTGACAATGCAGCTGGTTCCCAACCATAAAAACGAAGAACAGGAGGAATAAGTCCTTGACTATGCCAGTTTAGAAGTATTTCATCCATCGCCATGTTAAAGGTAGGACTATTTACTCCCGAATCAATAAATAACCATGTTTCACTCATGCTGTCACCACCGATTAATACTTACTCAACCAATTCTTTAAATTCATATTGTTAAAGCTTTAGTCTAAAAGAAATGGTTAGTATTTCATTAATAGAAATGCTCTGAAAATAATTCAAAATAATCCCTAATGCTAGGGTTCAGAAATTTTCCTGAAGAAAAGATATTAAGGCTGCTATAACGGGGAAATTTCGTCCCTTTCAACCATTTTTATAATAGCATTCAGTTGGTTTTTGTCAATCACCTAAGACCAGTTGCTTACATAATACACTGGCGCTTATTTCAGAGGTGAAACTGAAAGAAAACGGCGAGTTGGCGATTTCATAATTTATCTGTTTCTATTCTAATTCTATCCGCTCAATACTAAGAACTTATAAATTCGTATATTAGAATAAGTGTGTTGACATTTTGTCAACACTTTGATATTTTTCTTTCGGAGGGAGATTTATATTTGAATAAAGGAAGGAGTGAAATTCAATCTATATCAAAATTACTTTATTAGATTGAGCTGTGAAAAGCTATCCTGAGCGGACAATAAATATTCATAGGAGTATTTAAAGCACCGACTGATAGACATCTTTATGAATTATCAATAAAAGTTTTGGAAAAATAAACACAACAAAAACATTGATATTTTCTATATCATTGCTGTTTATAAACTATTTCCCAACTGATTTATTCAGAAGACTCAGTTATTATAATTGAAATAGATATGCAAGGAGAGATTCTATGAACAATCCGAGAAACCCTGTTGAAAGTATATTAGGAGTGGATGTAAGAACCAAACAAAGAATAAATATAAACAGCCAAATGGAAAACCTTGATAAGTACTTTTTAAACCCGATTATTCATAAGCAAATCCATGGGGATGAAGTATATGTACCATTAAGCCTAAGTAGAATCTGGTCAAATCAATAGTTAAAATATGAAATCCATATTAAAATGGTTCCCACTCATTTTGTCGATATTTTGTCAACAATATTTCAATGATATACTGTTTTATGTATCCGGGCAGCGCCAAGCACTGCCCGCTATTAAATTCACCAATTTACAAGCTGTTTTTCATCCTTTAACTTTATTTCACCTGAAAGTAACCATGGTAAAATATCGTCCAAATCAATATTGGATTTTTGGATAATATGAATCCCCTTTTGCATGAAAGCTTGTTCAGTCAACTGTGGATTGTTAGAAATAATTTCACGTCCTTGCTGACTAATTTTTACGACACCAGGGAATGCTGATGTAACTTCTGTATCAAGCCAGTAACGTCTATACATCAAAGTCAGTTCATCTTTTTCATACATTCCTAGGAAATTGCCTTTGCGAATGAGCAAAATATAATCTGCTAGTTTCCGAATATCATCAAGCTGATGGCTTGCGAAAAGAATTGTACGCTCTGAATCAGCTTCCATTAACCGAACTATTTCATCCATCACATATCGTTGAGCCATCATATCTAAATGTGCAGTCGGCTCATCCATAATGAATAATTCCTTATTTTGAGCAAATGTTAAAGCAAGATTAAGTTTTTTCCGTACACCTTCTGAAAGATTAATGAATGGCTTATTTAAAGGAATATCCAAATCTTTTACATAACGTTCAAACGCTTCTTCATTGAATGTCATAGAATAGTGAGATATTAGCTGATGTAAATCTTTACCTGTAAAACGATCACACCCTTTTAAGGTTTGTGATTGATAAGCAATTCTATTTCTCCAGCTCTCATCATCTAACTTACGTCTTTCTCCGAATAAAAAAACCTCACCACTCGTTTCTTTTGCAAGACCTTGGATCGTTTTAATAAGTGTGCTTTTTCCCGCCCCATTATCACCTACAATAGCCACTATTGATCCATACGGAATTTCTACATTAATGGGGCCAAGTGAAAACTCCCCGATGTCCTTATATACATTTTTTAACTCGATAACACCCATTTTATTTCCTCCTTTCATTCACAGCGTCTGTAAAAATGCGTTCTAGATCATTCAATTGATAGTCATGCTGTAAACCAATATCTATGGCCTTATTGATCGCTTCATAAACGGTTTTTTCTTTAATTTTTTCCTTCAGATTAATCTCTACTTCTGCCACAAATGTTCCCCTTCCTTGAATGGTTTTAATAAAATGCTCTTGTTCAAGGTCGTGGTAGGCTCTTCTTGTCGTAATAACACTGCATTCCAAATCTTTCGCTAAAGCACGGATGGATGGAAGCGGTGTTCCTGCTGGTAAACTTCCGCTGGAAATCAACGCTTTAATCTGTGTTTCAATCTGATGATAAATCGGTTCTCTACTCTCTTGAGAAATATGGATGGGAAGTGACATAGCATCCCCTCCTTATAAATAGTTATTTTTAGTAATTATTTTAAAAGAGTAACGGCCCCATAAAAAATAACCGATGATTAACAATAAAATGGATCCTACTAATGTAAAAACAGGATAACTTACGATTAAGTTAATGGTTCCTTCTACGATACCTAATCCAGTGGCCTTGTAATACCAGAATGCTGCCCCAAGAATAATAGTATAAACAAGAATGGAATAAAAAATAATTTTACTCATCGACATTTCACTACCTACTTCAGATGCTGCAAGCATTGCACTAGCTTGTAATCCTAATGTTAGCCAAACGATTGTAAAGAGAATGAAATTCCCAAGTGTTAAGCTTTCTTGAAAGGGCTGTGACAAAATATAAAATAACACAAGCAAGATGATGTTTAAGACTAGACTTTGCAACCCATAAGTTAAAAAACGACTTTTCACTAATGCCTTTTTTGAAATAGGAGTTTGAAATAAAAAGTTAAAATACGAAGTTCCCCAAAAATCCCCATAAAGTCTCTTTAGCCCGTAATCTTTCGTTCGACCTAAATATGGTATCGTCGTTACTCCTGCAACAAAGAGTAGATCAAAAAAAACTTTCGAAAACATCTGATCCGTGATTTTAAAGTTAGGAAATAAAGTACTGTAAGCAAATGAATAAACAACGACAACGAGCACACTAAGCAATAAGCTAAATTTTATCTTTTTAATTTCGAATTTCGTTAACCACCAAGCATCAATCCAACTTTGTTTCATAATCGTTACCTCCTTAAATCAACTGTTAATGTGTGTATATGTTTATATACACATTATATGTCGATCTCCTATATCTTGGCAAGCATAATTTAAAATTTCTAACCTTTTTTAAAGTTTAAAAATAAAAAGGCCTCTTCAAAAGAATAAGTAGTTCAGATAACGTGGAGAAACAATAATATTTGCAATGTAAATCAGTATGAAATCGCAAAGGTCTATACTCAATTTTTTTTGTTGGTATGCAAAGGATATCCCTGCTTTCATTATCGAATTAGCAAGTGAAACAACATACCGATTAACAGGATGACAATAACTATTGTCACATGGTTATTTTTGGTGCGATGAAGGGGTATTATTTGAGATATTAATATTAAACATAAGGAATAGGTAATTTATGTTAATATAAAGAGAGCAAATTTACTCTTGTACAGTTAAAAGGGCAGTTTCGTACAAGAAATGTATAATCATTTTATATAAACGTTTATTGTAGGAGGGGAATGTTATCAATATAGGGGGTATAGATAATAACATGAGTAATTTGTATTTTAGAGATATTGATAATACCAATGAATGCATAGTTAGAAATATAAAATTAAAACCTGGACAAGAAAAATTTATTGAAACTGTAGAAGAATGTTTAAAAGAAGCTAATACTTACCATGAATGGCATCCAGTAGCTATATATTACGATGAGGAAATTATTGGATTTGCTATGTACGGTTCTTTTGGGACTAATAAAGATACTTGGATTGATAGAATTATGATAGATGAAAAATATCAAGGCAAAGGCTTAGGAAAAGTGGCAATGATGAAACTTATTGATATAGTTTCGAAAGAATATGGGGTAAACGTTATTTATTTAAGTATCATTGAGGAAAATAGATTAGCTTATAGTTTATATAAAAGTATAGGATTTGAGTTCATTAATGAAAGAGACCCAAATGGAGAACTCATATTTAAGTATACAATTTTATAATATTGTAGTGACAGGTGCTTTATTTGAAGAAGTCTCCCTGAATAAGACAAGCTCAGAGTTTATTACACTGAGCTTTTTTGCGTGTTATTTATTGTGAGATTTAACATGTGAATTCAAATGTTATTTAGCTTGTTATTTTAGGGTTTCTTCACATTAACTGAACTAATTATCAAAAGAATGCCTCTTCCTTATCGGTACAGCGAATTACCCTAAAAAAATTGACCCAGCATTAAAAAATAATAAAGGAGCGAATCTTACCGGAATTCGCTCCTTTAAATATTACTATTACAAAAGGCTCTTTTCGTATAAATTGTTGTTTTTAGACTATAAACTTAGTCCGTTGATTTCCGCTCCAGACACTTGCTTTCCGCGGGGAGGGATGGGAGCCTCCTCGGCGTTACCGCCTGCGGGGTCTCCCACTTCCCTCTTTTTTCCCGCAGGAGTCAAATGCCCTCCGCTACAATCAACTCAGATTGTTAATAAAATATCAAAAAAAAGCAACAAAATTTACGAAAACAACCTTACAAAAAGATAGTTGTATCTAAAATTTCAGACTTAAAATCTATCACTTCACCATTTCTATATTTAAACCTGTGATCATATGTATGCGAATCGCTAAGCATCGTTTTTAAGAAATACTTCAAATTGGCCATGCCTAAATTTTCTGGATGGAGAACCCATGATATGTCTTTCCAGTCTAAGATTCCCTCATCTGTTTTTATTGGCGTATAATAATCATACGTTTCCGGTAGTTGAGCTACAAAAGCATACATGCCTCCGATATAGCTATCATCAACAGACCAGGTAACCGTCCCTTTGTATTCAGCATGGTCTAGTTCAATTCCTGTTTCTTCTTTTACCTCACGTAAAACCCCCTCTAAAGGAGTCTCGCCTTTCTCTATCTTCCCGCCAACCCCATTCCAAATCCCCATCCATACTGGATTCTCTCGATTAAGCATTAAGATTTTATCTCCTCTTTGTATAAAGCAAATGGTATATTTGTACATAGAATTGGTACTCCCCCTTTGAAACAATTAAGAATATATCGGTCATTTCTTCTAATATATCGACCACATTTTTATTTTATCGGTCATATTTACTATTATATCGACCATTTCTCAATTATATCGGTAATACGCTAAAAAATCAGAAAAAAAAGCCTGTCCCAAATATAAATTGTATCTTTATATTGAGACAAGCTTTCCCCTATAACCTCTGTCCATAATATTTATCAAGTGAAAATCCTCTACCGAGTATTTCAGAAGCATTAATAAAAACGACAAATGCAGTTGGTATTTCTTGTTGTAACATTTTCTTTAATTCAACGGCTTCAGATTGCTCAGTTACACAAAGAATCATTGTTTTATTCTGGTTAGAGTAGCCGCCAACTGTTCGAATTTTTGTTAAGCCGCGGTCAATTCCATCACGAATCATTTCTTGTACTTTTTCTTCTTCTTCTGTAATGATCAATATCAGTTTGGTTGCTGAAGTTCTAAGTTGGACAATATCAATTACTTTACTTGTAACATAAATACACATTAGGGCGAAAAGTGTTAGTTCTAAATTAAAGACAATCAATGACGCAATAACAACAAATCCGTCTACAATCAATTGACAGTACCCGCTTGATAGGCCAGTGAACTTTTTGACAATTTGCGCAATCGCTGCAGTACCACCGGTAGAACCATTCCCCTTATACACGATCCCAAGACCAACACCTAGAACAATCCCGCCATATAAAGACCCTAAAAAAGGATTTGTCACGGTATATGGAATATTGGCACTCAACCATATGACAAATGGTACACAAAAAGTACCGACTAACGTTTTTCCGCTAAAATCTTTCCCCATTGTTATCCATCCGATGATGAATAAAGGAATATTAATTAAAAATTGCATATAAGCTGGGGGAAATCCATACAATTCATGTAAAATTGTACTTACTCCTGATATACCACCCGCTGCAAGCTTAGACGGTAATAGAAACATATTATAGGACAATCCTACAAGTATAGCACCAATTATAACTAGAAAATACTCTTTCATCACGCGTTTCTTGTTGTGGTGTTCCTTCAAATCATTTCAAGTCCTTTCTCTTTTATAATCGGTATTAAACTAAGCATAAAAAAATAGCCCAATTTTGGCTATGGAAAAAAATATATATACCTACTTTATTTTAATTTTGTTAGATGGGTATGTCAATTTAACGATAATGTTTATGGTGAAGAAAGTTGATTAGATAGCCGGTTAACTAAGTAAAATAATAGGACAGGGTATTATAGCTTAACACCCTGTAAAAGTCTTCCCTTCATTAAATATAGCTTCTATTTTTTTGATCAAGTAATTTTATTCCTTCTTGTAAATCGATATCTTCAAAAATATGCTTTGGTGTCCATGGGATATAAATATTTGGTTTTATTCCAACACCTGTCATTCCTTCGCCCTTATCTATTCTTGAAAGTCTAGAGGTAGGGTACCAGAGTTCAAATAGGTCGTTCCATTTCATAATGGCAAGATTTGCGTAATCATTTAAACCTGCTGTTGGTCTACCAATCACGGTTACTTTTGAAGATCGTTTGCATATTTCCACAAAGGAATCCCCCGAGCTCCCGCATGTTGTGTCTGTTAAAACGATGATATCTTTCGGATTCGTTCTTCCTTGTATTACTGTATTTTCTTCTATATCAGAGAAGTCAAATTGTACAAACCCTTTTCCTCTATTCTTCTCCCATTCTCGCATAAAAATACTGTAAATTTTCCTTGTTTCCTCATCCTCTATTTCTGATAAAGCATCTTTGAAATATTTAGTCTCCAATTCATACGTTCGTTCTGTACAATTAATTAGCATGTGTTCTCCATCTTCAAGATTTAAGTTCACTAATCGATCTTCAAATATATATGGAAGCAAACTGAAATATGAGGAATCACTGCCGCCATAATTAACCCTAACATCGATAATTAATTGTATACAGCTATCCAGTTCTTCTTTATACTCGTTCAATAACTGTACTATCGCATCCGGATTTGAGAAATCAGTTAAGGTCATTAATAATATTTTTTCTTCTAGCTTTTCAATCGTGTATTTTGGTATATATGGATCCTTCTCAAATTTTTTTAATTCTAGAATGCTTTTATGCCCATTCTCGTCAACTAATTCACAAAAATTATATTGTTCTAGAATAGGAGACCAACGTTCTCTTTCCGCAGTATTTTCTAATAATGTTCTTTTATGCTTATTTACCAAGTCTAGGATTGGTATATTATCAAGTGATACAATTGCTTGCCCTTTCTTGACTCTTGTTTCCTTCCCAACTTCAGTAATAAATAAACTGCTATCAAATCTCCTAACCTTAAATCCAATATCATACCGCTTTTCATCACTATTTGACGATAGCTTGAAATACATATGGTGATCCTTATAATCTAATAAATAATCTTGAACAATCTCTACAAACTTTGTTGGGGTTAATTCCTTTTTTTCTTCTAAAATACGTATTTCTTTCAAATATTGTTCAGGATTATCCCACCCTTTTTTATCCAAACAGCCTGAATAGTCATGGTGAGTGATTGATACGACCTCTTGAAAAATTTCGTAATACATACATTCTCCCCCTATACAAAATAAGTAAAAAACCCGTCATTTAGACAATTCGTTGTTTATTTCAAAATACCTTTATAAAAGTCATCTAGTTAGATATATCTGGTTCCTACTGTGATCACAGATCCCGTTGACCCGAGTTTAAAGCAAAAAAAGAGCCAGACACCCATGATCATGGTGTCTGACTCTTTTAAATCACTCTGTATAATACATAAAACCGATAGCTCCCGCCCCGGTATGTGTACTAATAATTGGAGTGGTTACTTCAATTTCGATATTTTCATAACCAGTTGCACTTATTATTGCACTTTTTAATTTGGAAACAAGTTCAGAAGCTTCTGCATGGGCAATTCCAATACTTTTTATCGTTTTCCCCATTGCATCTTCAACTAAACTTTTAACTAAATACTTCACAACCTGCGTATGACTTCTCGCTTTAGCTACTGGATTATACACTCCGCCTTCCAATGAAGCAATTGGTTTAATGTTTAATAAAGAGCCGAGCAAAGCTTTTCCTTTGCCAATTCGCCCACCTTTGGCAAGGTTATCAAGCTTTTCAACTACTACAAAAAGCCTTGTTTGTGTTCGAATGGTCTCCAGCCTACTTAAAATTTCTTCTAAGCTTTTCCCCATTTTTGCCATAATAGCTGCTTCAATCACTTGGAATGACAACGCTTTCGAAATAAATCTTGAATCTACCACTTTCACATTTGTTTTTGAAAGTGCTGCAGCGTTTTCAGCAGATTGAACAGTCCCACTCATTCCACCTGTCATATGAATAGACAAAACGTCGTACCCTTCGTTTCCTAAACGATCATATAGCTCTAAAAATACACCAACTGGAGGCTGAGAGCTTTTTGGCAGCTCAGTAGATTCACTCATTTTTTGAATAAATTCAGTGGGAGTTATATCTATACGATCCAAATATGTTTCCCCATCAATAAACAAGGATAAAGGAACCACTTCAATTCCATACTTTTCAATCGATTCATAAGACATATCAGCCGTTGAATCGGTCACCACTTTAATTTTCCGCATTAATTAACCCCTTTTAGAAAGCTTATTTGTAGTCTTAACGAGTTACACTAAGTCCTATTATATACTAAACATAACTGTAAACTAAATAGGGTGTCAGGAAGCAAATATGGACATTTGTCCACAATTGATTTCTGACACCCACATAAATTTACTCTATTATCTTTAGAGGAGGCTGTTTTCGTATAGATTGTTGCTTTTCGTAAATAGCTCTAATCTTTAAATAAATAGGCTTCGTGCTCTTTTCATCATCCCATACCCATTATGAAAGTAGTAAATAACCGTAAAAATCCTACTAGATATTTACTGCGTAAAATCTCTGCCGATTTTTACTTTGTTGCAGAAAGCAACAATGTTTCAGAAAAGAGCCTTAGAGAGACAACCATTAAGCTTTCTGAATGTTATTCTCCTTCAATACATAAGTCACTCCATATTCAGGCATTAGCTGACGTCCGTGGTCTGGGACTAGTCGTTCTGGACTAAAGCTATGAAGTGGAATTAACGTTTTCGGATTCAATGTTTCTAATACATATTTCAAATGTGATGGGATTGCATGTCCACCAGTACCTACATAATAACGTTCTAAATCTATAAGTTTTAGAAACTTCATCAAATTGTGGTATGCTGGATCATAATCTCCGAGTGGCATTCCGTTAGAATGGAGATATGCTCCATTTTTGATATTTAAATCTAATAGCTCCAATGAATTTTCATACGAATTTTGCAGGAAAAAGGAAGCTGGTTTCTCATTAATGACTGCTGAATCAACGGTTTTGAAGCGTGCTAACAACTCTTTCTTCCATGAAGGCAAAGTCCCATTTGCTTGTTCTGCTTTCGTTTTAGCTGATAAATAAATGGAGAAATCGGCTTCATCCAAAAATTGATCCACCAAAAACGCTGTTTCCGGTTCGAACACAACGGTGCGATGACTTTCACTACCGACTTTTACTATACCTTCAAGACGATCAATATTCCGATGATAAATGTTAAAAAGACCTAATCCTGATGTACTATTTAAAATAGTTGCCATTTCCTGTACAATCCCTGTTTCCGTCACAAGATTTTCGGGAAGTGTGCTATCTGCTATTAAAGGGTCTTTGTTTTCTTCGATACTGCGAAGAGTTGTTCCTTCCATGATTAAAACATCAAATTCAAGCTCTTTAGCCTTATTAATTGCCGCTTCGATTCTTTCAGGATTTTTCCCATGAAGACGAAAATCACCTGTATAAAGAAGTGCTCCATCAGGTGTTTGAATGTGGAAAGCACATGCTCCGAGCACATCGTGATCAATACAGATTGGTGTGATACGAATTTCTCCAATTTGAAAGGTTTCACCATAATGACAAGCATTGAAATCAAGTTTGTGACCAGGAACACCTTCTCCAATCACTTCTAGTGCATGATATAAATCAATCGAATCCTTTGTCATATAGACAGGGATTTCTGGTGATAGCATCCCCATTCCCCCCATATGGTCCAAATGAAGGTGGGAAATAATAACCCCAGTTTGACGAGAATCTTTTCCTGCAGGGATAAGCCCTTCAATATCTTTAATATCTTCTTCTTGATAAATTCCATCAATAGAAGGAACCAATCCTAGCTTGACATAATCATGGACAATACGACTGTTTCTCGTTTTTATGTATTCATCAAAAACATTTGCCCCAGGATTAAAGATTAAACCAAAGTCAAATATTACACGTGAATCTTTATAATCAACCGTTACGATTGTTCCACCAATGGTACGTAAGCCACCCCAAAAACGGATACGTGTATTTTCTAGTGTTGCTACCATATTAATCATCCTATCATCTCCATAGTATAAGGCTATTTTCGCAGAGATTGTTGCTTTTCGGAAAAGATTTTCAGTTTAGAATAATTTTGGAGACGTGCTCTTTTCCCTATACAATAAGTCTTTCATTCAAACTGGAAGATAAATTAGAATCGTAAAAATCCTAATAGATATTTACTACGTAAAATCTTTACCGATTTTTACTTATATTAAAAACAACAAAGGTTACGAAAAGAGCCTAGTATAAAGAAGGGAGCCTTTTGACAGGTCCCCCTTTTCCTTCTTTATAATTGATTATTTACTTGCCTTATCCACTGCATCTTGTGCAGATTTTTCAGCATCCTGTAATCCTTGATCAACTGATTTTTGACCAAGTAAAACAGCTTGAATTTCTGAAAATAACGCATCGTTAACACCAGATTTTCCTTGAATATGTGGATCATAATAACCAGCATCAAATTGTTGAACAGCCACACCATATTCCGGAGTCTTCCCAACGAATTCTTTCCATTCAGGGGTATCTAATGCAGATGTACGAACTGGAACATATCCAGTTGCTTTAGCCCAACGAGCAGTTTGCTCTTTGCTTGTTAAAAATTTCATATATTCCCATGCAGCAAGCTTCTCGTCATCAGTTGCGGAAGAGAAGATTGCTAGGTTCGTACCTTGAAAGGCAGTAGCTGCTTCTTTTCCTTTTGGAAGTGGAGCCGCAGACCAGTGGATTTTTCCTTCTGCTTCTTTTGCAACAAAGGAAAGTCCTGCAGATGAACCAACGTACATAGCCACATCACCGCGACCAAATGGACCAGACATATAACCATCTTCACCAGCTAGGCGAGCAGTCCCATCGGATACCATACCATTTAAGAAATTAAGTGCATCTTTAGCTTCTGGAGTATTAATAGTCACTTTATTTTCTTTTTCATTAATTGTTTGTCCCCCAGCTTGACGAACATAAGTAGGGAAAGAAAGTCCAATTGAGTTTTCAAATCCGATTCCAACAACTTTTTTATTGCCATCTTTTTTGGTTAACTTTTTAGCTGCATCTTGAAACTCATCCCAAGTAGTAGGAACCTTTACATTATTTTCTTTGAACATATCAGTGTTGTAGTATAGGATTTCTGTACTTTTGTTAAATGGAACACCATAGTATTTTCCGTCCCATGTATTTGCATCACGGAAAACAGAAACAATATCATTTAGCTCTTCGTCTGACCAGCCATGATTTTTATCTTTGATATAAGGTGTTAAATCTGTAATTAAATGATTTTGAATGTATTGTGTCATCCAATCTTCATATGCTTGAGCCATTACAGGTGAATTATGTGCCTTTGCAGCGGCCATTAGTTTTTGGGATAAATCATTATAAGCACCTTGGTTTACAAGTTTTACAGTAATATTCTTTTGCGATTTATTAAAATCATCTGTCATTGCTTTTAATGTGTCTTCAAGATTGCCAGACATCGCATGCCAAAACTCAATTGTAACTGGTTTTGTTAGTTTTTCAGGAATTTTAGCTTCGTTAGAACTACCTTTTGACTCGTCTTTTTTAGTTGTGTTTGAGCATGCAACTAAACTGAATGCGAAAACACTGACAAGACATAGCAATAAAAACTTTTTCATCATTGTGCCTCCAAATGTTGATATTTTTTTATGTAAAATAAATCCCAAAAGATATGTTCTTTACAGTCGACAAAAGAATAAATAAACTAGTTTGACATTTGAACAGGTTCTAATAGGACTTATTTCCATCCAAATTCTTAACCTTTAATTCCTGCTTTTGCAACACCTTCAATAATATACTTTTGCAGGATCAAATATAAAATAATCATTGGTAAAATAATCATTGTTGAAGCAGCCATTAACAATTCATAAACCGTCCCTGTCTCAGTACTAAATGATGTTAGTCCTACAGGTAAAGTTCTCATTTCTTTAGAATTAGTTGCGATTAATGGCCATAAAAATGCGTTCCAACTGCCAATTGCTTTTAATAATGCAATTGTAATTAGTGCTGGTTTTGCCAATGGGACCATAATCGACCACAAAAATCGAAAGTCACTACATCCATCTATTTTAGCAGCATATGAAAGTTCCTTTGGAATCCCCAAAAAGAATTGCCGTAATAAGAAAATAGAAAAAATACTTGCGAGCCACGGAACAATCAATGCTTCATAATGATCAATCCAGCCCAGATTTACTAATGTAACAAAGTTAGGTATTAATAGCACCTCACCTGGCACCATCATCGTACCGAGTAAAATAGCAAAGATAATTTCTTTTCCGTAAAATTGAATTCTACTGAAAGCGTATGCTGCTAAAATTGTTGTAATCAACTCACCAATTGTGCTTAGAACTAGTACAATGACACTATTTAATGTATAGCGTCCAAAAGGTGCTGCCTCCCACGCTTTCACAAAATTATCCCAATGGAAAGTGGACGGAATCCATTTCGGAGGCATCATCATTACTTCATTCGATGCTTTAAGAGATGTACTGATCATCCAAACAAATGGAAGAAGCATCAATATTCCACCGATTATTAACAGTAAATATACAAAGCTTTTAGAAAGTGCTTCTTTTGGCATCCTGGTATAGTCCTCCTTCTATTCATGGCTGTTTTCGCAAAGAACGGAAAAATCCTACTACTGATTTTTCCTTGTTGCAATTTCGTACAAGGTGCAAAATCCTAATATTTTCTGAAGTCCGGGCATCTTTTCTTTGAAAAATGACGCTTTTTCAATTTTTTATGCGATATAATTAAGATTTTCGACTCAAAAGCAACAACTATTAGAAAAGAGCCTTAGTAATTCACCTTACGTTTCCCAATGTAAAGCTGAATGAGGGTGAAGATAAAAATGACAAGAAATAAAATATATGCAGCCGCAGAAGCAACTCCAAAATCCCAGTCAGAATAAAACTTTTTAAAGATATAGTAAACAATCGTTTGAGCACTATTAGCTGGTCCTGCATTCCCGCCAAACAAGGCAAAAACCTCATCGAACACTTTAAATGAATTAATAATAGAAACGATTGAAATGAAAAAGGTTGTAGATGATAACAGTGGGAATGTGATATTTTTAAACCTTTCCCATGCATTAGCACCATCTATTTTTGCTGCTAAGTAATATTGCTTATTAATATTTTGAAGTCCTGCCAAGAAAATGATAATGTTGTATCCTAATCCCTTCCAAATTGCAAGAATAATAAGTGACGGCATAGCCCAGTTCGGATCTGTTAACCATTTGATTGGCGAAATACCTATCAATCCTAAAAAATAATTAAGTAGACCATAATCAGAATGGAAAATCCAACGCCAAACGATGGAAACCGCTACAACAGATGTCACGAAGGGAATAAAATAGACAGTACGAAACAACCCTCTCAACTTAATATTTTGATTAAGTAAAATAGCTATTCCTAATGAAATAATAATTGTTAATGGAACGACACCAATAACAAAAATCAATGTATTTTTCAACGAGCGCCAGAATTCTGGATCATGAAAAATATATGTATAATTTGCTAGGCCTCTTGCATAAACCAAATCATTAAAGTAGTCGTAATCGGTATAAAAGCTCATTAAAAATGATTTAATGATTGGATAAAGATTAAAAACTCCGATGATGATTAATGCAGGTAATAAATACAAGAATGCTTTTAAGGTCTTTTTCATGGTAGGCTTATCATTCAAGATTTCTCCCCCCCTTACAATTTCCTATTTAATAAATTTTCACCGTTACTTGTTTTAAATAGGTGGGCTTGTCCATTACGAATTCCCAATTTAATGACATCCCCTGTTACTATTTTTAAATCCGGAGAAACTATCGCTCTTACCTTCATGTCCCCAACTTGAACATTCAATAAATTATCACGGCCAATTCTTTCTACCATAATTGTCTTTCCGTGAATACCTTCTTTCTTTTCATCGGTTTCAATATATAAATCCTCTGGTCTTACACCAAAAGAGACAGATTCGTTTAAAGATACCTCTTGATTCAATGGCTTATCCAGAGTAAGAATATCACCAGTACTTGTTACCTTAATCATTTTTGTACTTTGATTAAAAGAAACAGGGATAATATTAATCGGAGGGTTCCCTAAAAATTGCGCAACAAACTCATTTTTTGGATTTTCATAAATTTCTTGAGGCGGACTAAATTGTTGGTATTTTCCATCTTTCATGAGTAAGATGTTGTCCGAAATACTCAAAGCCTCTTCTTGATCATGAGTAACAAAAATGGTTGTAATCCCTACTGTTTGCTGGATTCTCTTAATCTCTTCACGCATTTCTAAGCGCAATCTAGCATCTAAATTAGATAAAGGTTCATCAAGTAAAAGTAATTTTGGTTTTTTTACTAACGCACGGGCAATAGCAACACGTTGTTGCTGACCACCAGATAATTGTCCTGGTTTCCGATCTAACAAATGATCAATATGTACTAATTTTGCCATTTCAATGGCTCTTTCTTCTGCCTCATTCTTTGGAACCTTTTCCATCTTTAAAGGAAACATAATATTTTTCAATACTGACATATGTGGATACAACGCATAGTTTTGAAAAACCATACCAATGCACCGTTTTTCTGGCTCAATGTTATTAACTAGTTGATCACCAAAATATAATTCTCCTGATGTCGGCTTGTATAGACCTGCTAGCATATATAAAGTGGTACTTTTTCCGCAGCCACTAGGACCTAACAAACAAACAAGACTTCCTTCTTCAATGGTTACATTGAGACGATCCACGGCAGTGGTATCTCCAAAATTCATTGTGATATCCTTCAAAAGTACTCTCAATTAAGAAACCCCCTACATTCTAACATTACACCTTTTTCATAATACATCATCAATATTAAAGTTGTGTTAAGATTTCGTAAAAAATTGCCCATTTTCAAAGCTTTTAGATAGTTTTCTATCCCATTGATACGGTATAATATAATGTTACGGACATTTTTTCATCCTTTACTTTATTATTATCTATAAAAATAGTTCGAATTGCAATACTAACTCTATAAAATGTTAACATTTTTTCATATTTCCCCATCATTGTTCGGAATTGTACTTCTAATCCCGAATATTTCTCCTAATATATGGTATATTTTCACCGAATTCCTTTTAAGACTTTTCTATTCTTGTTTTTTCACATAAAAAAAGACGCCCTATTCATAATTAAGGCGTCTTTTCAATTGGCAAATTGGCATGTCTTTTGTTTTACTGTTACTAAATTATGGATCATTCAAGAGAGGATTGTTCTCACTTTTATTATTCCATTCTTGGAATAGGAACTTGACTAAAAGAAGCTGGTGAATCCACATGATCTCTATCGTCTACAAAGCTATATGGTCTTATGAATGTTCCTTCATCTCCAGAACTTTGCCCAAACCCTTGTGTTTTTTTATCTGAGTTATTCCAATCTGCTAATAGGTTTTGACCTACATTTACTGCAGATGCATTTTCAAAGGAATTAATTTTAAGCATAAATATGTTTATATTTATGGAAGCTCCTCTCATGATGTTCCCTCCCTTTTCTATTGAATATATTATTACTTCCCTAAATTTATGAATGGAATAACAGATGATCAATGGTTGTTAATCATTTTAGGTAATGAAGAATTTATTTAAATAATATGATATATAAATGAGATAAAAATATAGATGTGAAAAGTACAAAAGCGCAAGCGACTTGCTCATCGGCGTACGGATTTCGTAGTCTTTGACTGAGATAAAGGAAACACGGTGAGGTAGTTCACGAGCCGATGTTGACTTATCGTAGGGAGGAGACGGAGAAATCCGCTAGCCGATAGGCGCTGGAGCTAGACGTAAACTTTGCTCTTCTTAAAGTTATCCTCAGTGCGAATATTATATAATTTCCTAATCGATAAACAAGTTCCTGTTAATTGATCATGTAATGATAGGAGGTAGACATGTGGACTTTGATAAATTAAAGGAATGGATGGAGATTTCGCAAAAATATCAAAACGGGAACTTTTGGGATATGATTTTTGACCAAGCTAATTTAGAGAATTTTATGAAAGATACAAGGAATGAAGCACCTTCACAAAAGGTGCATACGAGTAATTCTTTTCCACTAGTAGATATTTATCTCACGAATACACAAGTGATTGTAATCATTGAATTACCTGGATATAGAAAAGAAGATGTTACCTTATCCCTTTCAGGCAATTTGTTATCGATTAAGGGCACAAGCAAATTACCAATAGCTAATCCAGTGGTTATTAGAAATGAACGGAGATATGGAGATTTTGAAAGATTAATAGAGCTACCAGAGCCAACAAAAAGTAATGAAATTCATGCAAGATTTGAAAGTGGTCTCCTCATAGTTACTTATATGAGAAAATATACCCCAGAGGAAAATATCCCAATAACATAGAAAAATAATTTTAAAAGGATTCTTTGACTCTTCCGTTAAAACAGTCAAATTTATTAGCTTCATTCCATCAACATTCAATGTTAAAAAATTTTTAACGAAGCCAAACAAAAAGTGTGGGGAAAAATATGCCTATAAAAGGATTATTCAATCAAAAAGAAAAAAATGATGACTTACATAGACTAAAACAAAAAATTGTTGAACTGGAACAGCAAATAAAGAAAATGAACACACTTGAGGTCCATGTTAAAAGGTTTTTGAAAATGGAACCCCAGTTGCAGAAAAGAATTTTTCCATCAGTTTCAAAAAAGGAAATGGAAGTTAAAACTCCATCTCCTCCTTCACACAATCGAAATTATTTTATAGAGCAGGAAGAATTGCAAAAAGTTGAAAATAAGATTCTTTCCAAAATAGCAAAAAATATCTCGTTAGAACTAGCTCCCATCAAACAAAAGATAGAGCATTTAGAAAAACGCATAACTTCAATAGAGAGAGGATATTCCTATATAAAGGAAGTAACTAAAAATAATTTAGAAAATATAAATAATATTGAAAGAAAATTAATAAGAATAGATGATATTGAAAAAGAGTTATTAAAAATAAATGATATTGAGAATGAGCTATTAAAAATAAACGATATTGAAATAAAGTTAGTAGAAGTAGATGATATTGAAAAAAGGATTACCGAAAATATTTCTCAAGCCAAAAACGAATCCCCTCCCATTGTTATTCAAGAGGTAAATGTTGATAAAATCATGCTGGATAAATACGAACAAAATAATAACTTTGGTCAATTAGGAATTAAAGATATTAGTGGTCAATTAAATATTGGAGCAACTTATGGAAGAGGGGCAATTCCACTTGAGTTTGTTGATGATTTGAAGGAGGATCTTAATGCATTCAAAAATTCTCAATCAACAGTGGAAAAAGAATCAAGTGAAAGTAATGAAACCCCTCCACAGGATTTAGAAATTGATCAAACAAATGAAGATACAGACTTTGAAGAAATTACTATAGATGATTCATAGTAGGATGACCTAAAAACATAGTGGCTGACACTCGTAGGTCATCCTTCCATATTTTTTTATCTCTATAAAACGAATCAATAGATTAATAATTCAGGTGTCAGGCTTCAATAGAGCCGGACATCTGATTTTTTTGTTCTTTTACAAATTTCAATTGTGCTACAGCTATGAAGCTGACAATAACCAATAGTACCCACGAGCTGATTTTTCCAAGCCCAACCAATTCCCATCCATGCTGCTGATTAGGGTATTGCCACGCACCGAAATAAGTTGAGATATTTTCTGCAATCCATACAAAAAATCCAATTAACAAGAATGACAAAACAAGGGGCATTTTATAAGTAGTATTTTTCAAAGAAAATGAAACAGTTGTTTTAAAAAATAAAACCAATATTACAATCACTAATAACCATCTGATATCCAAAATAAAATGATGTGTAAAAAAATTTAAATATATAGCTAGAGATAGAATCCAAACTAACTTTATACTCGGCCAATTTTTGAGTTGCAGGTTCAACCTTCTCCAAGCTTGACACATGTAACTAGCAACACTTGCATACATAAATCCGCTATATAATGGCACCCCAAATACCTTTGTCCATGCGTGTTCCGGATAGGCCCATGACCCCATATGTATTTTATATATCTCAAGCAATAAACCGAGAAGATGGAAAAGACAAATAACCTTAAACTCATCTATTGTTTCTATTTTAGTTAATAAAAGGACAAGTTGTGTTAGTAAACATACGAGAAGAATCAAATCATACCTATACAGAAAAGATACTGTAACAAACTTTGAACAAGCTAAAGTAATAAAAATGACTAGTGGAAATATACATGAAAGTGCCTGGTGATAACCAAATATCATTAAATGTCTGATAAGTTTCATTACGTTCTCCAATCAAGATAGTACAGTTACTTATTAGAATAGTATGTAAGGAGATTATTGTAAATGGGTATTTTGGGGAATAGGCTATGGTAAACAATGTTGTTGTTTTAAATAAAACCCTGAATGGTATGCGTTCAGCTAGTATTACTACGTAAAGAAATCGCTTCACATATACCATACAGGTGCTTTTATCAACAATAAGCATTAACAAAGCCTAGGAAAAAAGGAAAAACCCAGAGTTCACAAATAGTAAACAAGGGCATTTCCTCTTGAAACTTATAAATTAAAATTAATTATTTATTGCTTTCGCAAACTCATCAAGTGTTGTTAAATATTTCACTTCGATTCGTGGGAGAAGATAGTTTTCGTTTGGTAATCCCTTCTGTATAAATACTCCCGGTTTTATGGTAACTCCAAATTGATAATACTTCTTCGTCTCTTCCAGAACATGATCATTGAAGATTCCAAAAGGGTAGGAAAGGGCAATAACAGGTTTCCCAGTAATTTGTTCAATTTTTTCTTTAGAAGCCTTAAGCTCGTATTCAAGATTATTACTTTTCGTCAAATCAGGATGTACTGCAGTATGTGATTGTATGGAGAAAAAGCCTGATTTAGCCAATTTTTTAATATCCGATTTTGATAATCGATTGGTACGTCCAATAAAATCTGATATAACAAACAGTGTAGCTGTTGGTTTGAAGCGATCAGTCTTGAGCTTTTGAAAAATATCATACACATTTAGATTATTTTTATATCCGTCATCTATCGTGATGAAAATAGGCTTTTTTACTTTACTGATATCTTGCCACCGTTCAAACGTTAATAATGTATAGCCATTATTTTTTAAATAATTCATCTGTTTTTCAAAATTCTCAGGTGTTACATATAATCCCTTCAATCCGTGTCCTTTGAATTCGTCAATTGAATGATACATCAAAATCGGTACTTTTTGCTGTGCAAACACTTGTAATGGGAGCCCCATTATTAAAAGTAAAAGAAATAGTGATGTAATCTTTTTCATGAAATCCCTACCTTTTTCAGGATGCTGTTTCCATCTATTATCTCGCTATATCATGTTTTTATTAAAATTATTTCTTTAAGAATCAAGAATCCCATGAAATATGGTGACACAACTAACCTCTATTTCTAACTTATTTCCCATTCTCCATGAATTTTCACATATTTGTGGAAAAATAGTTTATACTTACTACATTACAAAGTTAGGAGGGATTTCTATGACTGAGACCAATCATTCAGAGCAAAATGAAACAGCGAAAAAGAAAATAAGCTTACAAGAAGCGATGAAACAAAAGCTAGAAAGTAAAAAAAATCAATCTTCATCTGGTAAGTCAAACACAAATACGCTCCCAACAACGAAGAAAATGAAAAGTCAGCAGACGAAAAAGACAAATAACCAACGAAGAAGAACAGGAGTATAATGAGCGGGCAGAATAGAAAAGACATTACTCCAGGAACAGAGGTTGATATTGTCCTAAAAAAAGATCAAAAAACAGGAATATTGACCAGCGGAATCGTAAAAGATATCTTAACTAATTCAAGCTTTCATCCACATGGTATTAAAGTTAGACTGACAGATGGACAAGTTGGTAGAGTAAAGAAAATAAGGGTAAGTCCTCCATTAACATAAAATGGTGAAGGACTTACCTCTTTTTATTTTTTAATATCAGTATAAAGGTTGTATATTTAATTCTAATTCTTACATTATTGTAAGGATAGTGTAAGGTTCATCAATCTTTTGTTTTCTGTTTAATTGGTATACTTTTCATGCAATATATAATTTTATCAAGCGTATAATTAATTTCAGAATAATAAAAATTACATATTGGAATTAAGTGAAAACATTAATTTTTTGTAGATAGGATTCGAAAAATAAGATAAAATATATACTTGTATGTTTATATTTAGATTACATTGAATTTAAGATTTAAGATAGGAGAATTAAAACATGTCCTTTTCTGAAATAAATATTGATGTCTTTCGGGCTATAAATGATTTAGGTGCTCCGAATTCTGCCTTTAACCCTGTCGTTATATTTTTCGCAGAGTATATGTTGTATTTTTTATTTCTTGTTCTTGTTTTTCATTGGTTCACTAGAAGAACAAAAAACAGAATGATGGTCATCCAAGCAGTTATTGCCACTGTTGTTGCTGAAGTCCTTGGAAAAATTGCTGGTCATTTTTATTCACATAATCAGCCATTTGCGGTATTACCGCACGTTAATAAGCTGATTGACCATGCGATCGATAATTCATTTCCAAGTGACCATTCGATTGTATTCTTTTCTATTTGTGTCTCTGTTTGGCTCGTTCGTAAAAAGGAATGGTGGTTATGGCTTATTCTCGCACCATGCGTAGCTATTTCTCGTGTTTGGGTTGGAGTTCACTATCCTGTTGATGTCCTTACAGGTGCATTATTAGGGATCATTTCAGCTCTATTTGTGTACTGGCTTGTACCAAAGCTTGCTTTCATTAAGCAATTACTTAATATGTACGAAAAAGTGGAAAATCGGATTCTTCCTTCAAAAAACAAGACTGAAAACTTTTGATATAAGAATTATCTTTCCACTTAGAAAAGCGCAAGCGCCGCAGGTCTAGCGTACGGATTTTGTAGTCTTCGACTGAGATAAAGGAGACACGACGAGAGACGAGTCGATGTTGACTTATCGTAGGGAGAAGACGGAGAAATTCGCTAGCCGATAGGCGCTGGAGCTAGACACAGCAGACACTTTTTATGCGTAATATCCTTATTAAATTTTATACTTTCTTACCTTTTAAAAAAGAGTTGATTACTATTTTGGTAATCAACTCTTTTTTTACCTATAGATCGCTCTCCTACCTTCTATTTAAGAAAAAATTAAGATTGATTATTCATAATGTGAGTATCCAATATAAATATCCTGTTTTTTATCACCTAGCAAATTTTTATTTTAAGGCTATAAATCTGGTATGAGTGATAATAAATAGCATGTATTGAAAGGAGAAAAATATTATGAAAAAGTGGATCATTTCAGTGATTATTCTAGTTCTTTTAATTGGAGGAGGGAGCTGGTATTACCTGCATACCAAACAAAGCGAACAGCCTGTAATGGCTTCTACATCAACAACAGAAGTTCAAAAAGGGAAATTAGATGTAAAAATTAGTGGTTCTGGTTCGATCGCTTCATCAAGCAGCGAGGATGTAAAATCAGAAGTAATGGATAAAGTAGACGAAGTACTAGTGTCAAAAAATGACACGGTTAAAAAAGGTGATGAACTAATCACTTTTACTAATGGGAATGACCCGATTGTTGCACCTATCAGCGGCACAATAACTTCTATTGATGTCACAAGTGGAAGTAAAGTTACCGAAGATCAGGTAGTTGCTCATATCACCAATTATAAAAAGCTAGAAACGACAATAAAAATAGATGAATTGGATATTCCAGAAATAAAAGTCGGACAAAGTGCTGAAATTACCGCAAATGCCTTTTCTAACGAAACCTTTAAAGGGGAAGTAACAAATGTAGCCAATGAAGGTGAAGCTTCAAACGGAGTTTCTACATTTGATGTCACTGTCAAAATAAATAATCCAAAGAAACTTAAAGTAGGAATGACAACCGAAGCTAATATCTTAACAGCAAGTAAAAACAATGCTTTATATATACCTGTTGATGCAGTTCATACGAATGGGAATACAAAGTTTGTAATGATACAAAATTCATCTGATCAAGACAAAAATAGCATATCCTCCCGTGTGGAAGTAAAAACAGGGATTCACAATGATAACTATGTAGAAATTACTAGTGGGCTTGAACAAGGACAGCTAGTCGTACTACCTGCTATAGTAAAAAGCTCTTCAAATAATAGCCAGAATATGCGTGGCATGGGTGAAGGGATGATGCCTGGTAATATGCCTGGAATGGGTCAAGGTGGATCGTTCAATATGAATCGCGGTGAAAGAAATAGCAACTGGAATGGTGGTGGAAAGTAAAAATGGCAAAATCATTGATATCCATCAACCAATTAGTGAAGTCATTCAAAATTGGCGGAGAAACAGTGACAGCTCTTCATCGGGTTTCACTTCAAATTGAATCCGGCGAATTTATAGCCATTATTGGTCCGTCAGGTTCTGGAAAATCAACATTAATGAATATGATTGGCTGTTTGGATAAGCCAGATTCAGGTGAATATTCTTTAGAAGGACAAGATGTTGGCAAAATGAATGATAATCAATTGGCTGCTATTCGTAATAAAAAAATCGGTTTCATTTTTCAAAACTTCAATTTATTACCGAAGCTATCCGCTATCGAAAATGTCGAATTGCCTTTAATATATAGTGGAATAAATAGCAGTGAGAGAAAAAATATAGCCAAAGATTGTTTAGACAAAGTAGGATTATTAGATCGAGCAACCCATCTCCCTAACCAATTATCAGGTGGGCAGCAACAACGTATTGCCATTGCACGTGCACTAGTCTGTAATCCACCAATTTTGCTTGCAGATGAACCAACAGGTGCTCTAGATAGTAAGACAAGTGCTGAAATAATAGAAGTAATGAAAAACTTAAATGCACAAGGACGCACCATTATCATTATTACCCATGATTTGGATGTAGCAAGTCAAGCTAAACGTATCGTTCAAATTAAAGATGGGAGACTATTTGAAAAAGGAGGAAATAAAATTGAAGTTTCTTCCGTCTATTAAACTGGCATTCCGAAACATTCAAAAAAGTAAATTAAGAGCTTTTCTAACAATGTTAGGAATCATCATTGGTGTAGCATCAGTTATTACTCTAGTTTCTATTGGCAGATCTTCCACTCAATCAGTTACAGACAATATCAATAATCTAGGTACCAATTTATTAACAGTCAATATACTCAGTACAGATAATGGTGAACTAAAAGATACAGATGTAGATAAGTTAAAGAAACTTACTGGAGTGAAGGCTGTTGCACCTACTGTCTCTGGAAGAGTTACAGCAAAAAACGGGAAGACATCTACCCAAGTCAGCTTAACAGGTACAACATCATCATACCAATCCATTAAAGATTTGAGTCTTACAAATGGAAGGTTCTTAGCAGATATTGATAATGAATTTAGACAAAAGATTGCCGTACTTGGTTCTGAAACAGCAACCACTTTATTTGGAACTGATAATCCATTAAACCAAAGTGTGCAAATTAATGGTACCTCGTATAAAATTGTCGGAGTTCTAGCATCAAAAGGAACTTCAATCGGACAAAGCGGTGATAACGTAATCATTACGCCACTTAGCACTGCTGAACGGCTTTTACAAACTCTTAACATTCAATCCGTTGTTGTACAAGCAAACAGTGAAGGCCAGTTGAACTTTGTTGAAAACGAATTAGAGCGATCTTTAAGCACAATTTTTCATAACAATACAGACAGTTATAGTGTAACCAATCAACAAGATTTAATGGATACGATGAGTTCAGTTTCAAAAACGATGACTATGCTGCTTGGTGGTATTGCTAGTATTTCTTTGCTTGTCGGTGGAATTGGAATAATGAACATTATGTTTGTATCTGTATCTGAACGTACACGAGAAATCGGTATCCGAAAAGCAATTGGTGCAAAGAGAAAGGATATTTTGATCCAATTCCTCATTGAATCGGTTGTATTAAGTGCATTAGGAGGACTTATTGGAGTCGGTGTAGGATTTATGGCTGTTAAAGTATATTCAATCATAAGTAGTGCGACTCCTATCTACTCCTTATCAGATGCCGCTATACCGTTTTTATTTTCACTTTTAGTCGGGGTTGTTTTTGGAGTCTTTCCCGCGAATAAAGCATCCAAGCTTCACCCTATACATGCATTACGATATGAATAATTTTAAGGGTCTGTTTCCCAAGTGTGGGACCAGACCCTTAGTGCATGTTTCCATCCGTACCTTTTTCTTGTTATGATAAAAAAATAGAGGAGGATCATTTTGAGAATATTAATTGTTGAAGATAATGTTGACTTATTGGAATCGATGAAAAAAATCTTGCAAAATGATTTCGAGATTGATACAGCAACTGATGGTGAAGAGGGATTATTTTTGGGTATGCAAAATATTTATGATATCATTTTGCTCGATGTAATGCTGCCAGAAATAAATGGATTTGAGATCCTTAAACGTCTTCGTAAAGAACAGATCATGACACCAATCCTTTTTGTTACGGCAAAAGATGCCTTAGAGGATCGGGTGACAGGATTAGAAATGGGTGGAGATGATTATTTAGTCAAACCATTTCAAGCCCCAGAGCTTATTGCTCGTATTCGTGCTTTGTTAAGACGCAGCGGTAATTTAACCATTAATCACACGATACGCTATAAAGGAATTGAACTATTTGGAAAAGAGCAAGAAATAAAAATCGATGGTCATCCACTTAGACTGACGGCTACTCAGTATGAACTACTTGAATACCTCATACAAAATAGCGGAAAAATTGTTACAAGGGAACAAATATATGACAGAATATGGGGATATGAATCAGATACCACCATTGCTATTGTTGAAGTGTATATTCATCATTTACGAAAAAAGCTGGAGAGCTATTCCTATCATAAAGATATTCAAAATGTAAGAGGTATCGGGTATATTTTACAAGATCCTAAGGAGTAGAACATGTTTAAAAAAACACGCATCAGACTGACAATATTAAACTCTTTAGTCTTTATCATACTTATTTCTATAATAGGATTTATTATTTATTCCTATGTAAATTCCTATATATATAAAGATATTGACCGTTCACTAAGAAATTCCATAAATAGATTAGAAAAAGGGCTTCCAATACAAAATGCTGGTTCACCAAATGGAGGGCCACAACAGATGATTATTCCTCTTGTTTGGGATAAACAAAAGCAATTATTAAATAGAAATGACTTGCTAAATAGTGAATATTTTCAGAAAAATCGTTCGAAATTTATTCAAGATAAGTATAATACGATAGAAGATATCAAGGTGAGTGGTACTAATTATCGGGCAATATCTGTTCAAGCTATTATTAAAGATACACCTATTGTACTTGAATTTATTCGTAGTACAGAAATAGAAAAGCATGTAATGGATCAACTTTTGATGATCATGATTGTAGGCTGTATTATCGGCAGTATTTTCGCAATTATCGCTGGCCTTTTTCTTGCAGATAAGGCTTTAAAGCCTATAAAAAATGCTTGGGATAAACAACAACAATTTGTTTCCGACGCATCTCATGAGTTACGAACCCCTCTTGCAATCATTCAAACTCGAGGAGAATTATTATTACAGGAGCCTAATGCTTCAATTCAAGAGAAAGCTTCGGATATTTCCATCGTCTTAAAAGAATGTCGCCGTTTAACTAAACTTGTATCTAATTTATTGACATTAGCTAGATCAGATTCCAATGAAATAGAAATGGAGAAAGAGGAATTTTTCTTGGATGAGCTATTAAAAGATATGGTAGATCATTTTTCTGAGGTAGCTTTATATCAGGGAAAGCAAATTACCTTAGGCACCTCCCCACCAATTACTTTTTTTGGTGATAAGGATAGAATTCATCAGCTCCTAGTCATTTTATTAGATAACGCGATGAAATATACAAATGACGGTGGGCATATAAAAATTTCTTCTTATGAAAATAAACAAGTTATCGGCATTATTATAGAAGATAATGGAATAGGCATGAAGGAAGAAGAACTAACAAAAATATTTGACCGCTTTTATCAAGTAGATAAGTCACGCTCAAAATCTAATAGTTTAGGTTTAGGACTTTCAATTGCCAAATGGATTGTAGATAAGCATGCAGGTAAAATAAAAGTTGAAAGTACATTTGGTGTAGGAACTCGTTTTGAGCTTCAATTTTCTAAAAAGCTCTTTTCATAAAATCTAAGTAGAATAAAAGCTGTTTACTTTATCAATTGTAAACAGCCTATTTTTTCTATAAAATTAATGACTTTCATTTAATCTTATTCACAAAAACTTACATTCTTATAGATTATTCCTCTACTTCTTTACTCCTTATTCATCTTCGTAAACCGTTTCCCCTTTAACGGAATATTGTTTAAATTCATCATTTAATATTTCTAGACAATTTAACTGATGCCCATATACACAAGCACCATCAATTCCTATTTTTTTATTTCCATAATAAATATCAGGATTTTCATGTAAATATATTGCTGGAGTATGTCCATGAATAAATGTATGATCAAATGAATGATCAACATCTAGAAATGGTCCTCTAATCCACACCATCTCGTGTTCAGTAGTCAATTTCCAATCCTCGTGCTCCGGATTTATTCCTGCATGAATGAAAATAAAATCATTTGTTTCGTAGAAATATGGAAGATTTTCTATAAACCCAATAATTTCATTATGTGATTCTTGTATCTTGTTTGCCCATTCTTGATACGTTTTCTCATTAACATTATCATTATCGATATCTTCAAGAAACGACTTAATGGTTTCTAGACCACCAATTCTGAAGTATGAATTCTGCTTTTCAATTGGATCATTTAGCCAATCACAAAATAGTTGATCATGATTTCCCTTTAATGCGATTGCACCTTGCTCCTCTACCAATTCCTTAACGAAGTAAATAACTTCTTTACTATATTTTCCTCGGTCCATATAGTCACCAAGTAAAATTAACTGATCATTGTTTGGTACGAACTTCACTTTTGCAAGCAACTCTTTAAACTCATTTAAACAACCATGGATATCACTAATGGCAAGAATGCGTGTTGTATTTGTAATTGTAATCAACCTCTTTTTCTATTTGTTATTCCATTATACAATAGTACAACTTTTCCCATTATTTTTCTAATATCTTGTTCTAAACAAAAAAGCTAAATCTTAAATTAGATTCAGCTTTTCCCAATTATTTTTTTAGGAACATCGATTAAAAACGTATAAATTTCTTTGTTTACTTTACCAATTGACTTATTATTATTTTGTATATTGGAAAGCAGTACGACATACATATTTTCGTTTTTTGAAAAGCTATTGGCACTATTCCATCCAGGTATAACACCATGATTCGAATTATTCCCTGACCCTGAATACCAGCCTTTACGATTAATATACCATCCAAATCCATAATTTGCTCTATTATGTGGAGTAAATATTTGATGATAACTTTTTTGTGATACTAGTTTTCCATTTACTAATGCATGATCAAATTTATACAAATCGTAAGCAGTAGTGTAAATATCACCGCATCCGAATATTTGAGAGAATTCAATCATTCGAGGGGTATAAGTTAACCCCCACACTTTTTTATAACCTATAGAAGGAAAGGTTTCTTTTTTTAATGCTTTACCAAATCCGCTATTTTTCATGCCTGCCACTTTAAAAATATGTTCTTTTATATACTGATGTAAGGGCACTCCACTTGCTTTTTCTACCACATACCCTAGAACAGAATAATTCGAATCAGAATAATTCCATTTCGTCCCGGGGAGAGAGGTTAGATGCCTTGCACTTTGACTAATACTCTTCATTAGTTCATCTCTTGACAATTTCCCACCTGACTCATTACGACGAGGTATTCCTGAAGTATGTGTTAATAAATGAATTAATCTTATTTGCTTAGCATGTGGAAAAGTTGGTAGATATTTCGATAAAGGATCTTGAACATTGATCTTCCCTTCTTCAGCAAGCTGCATAATAGATGTAGCAACAAAAGATTTAGTAATGGAACCAATATAAAAAACTGTATTAGGATTATTTTTGATGTTTTCTTCTTGGTTAGCAAAACCATATCCTTTATTTACTACGATTTTACCATCTTTAACAACTAGCGCGGTGCCATTAAAATGGATTTTATTTAAATAATAATCAATGAAGTTCTTATCCACTATCCCAGTAGAAAACTTAGATGATTTTTTCATTTCGGATAAAATATCTTCCAAATTACTATTTTCTACAAATTGTTTTTCTGAATCATTCACACCATGTCTAGACCATTTATTTAATGTAATATAAGTACTTACTAGTATAAAGAATAGACAAATACATATCATTGAACGTATGAATATTCGTTTCTTTTGCTTTTTTTTGCTCAGATTATATTCTGACCTCTTTTGCATACCCTATCTCCTTATGACATTACTTTCCTTTAGCTTAGAAACAGAAATATGAAGTTCAATCGTCCAATAGTAAGACAAGGGTTGGGATAACCCGTTTGTTTAATCGCTTTTCACTTTATTGCTTCCAATGCCTCAACATGGCTCTGTCCGTGTAAACCCAGCCTTTCCAGGCAATATGCATCGTATCTTTTATGAAGTACGGATCATAATCATGCCCTGAAAAATCAGCGATTGGAAACCCATCTGCTAATACTTGCCTTCTAATTTTTTTGTAATAAACATCACGGTGATTTTTAGGGAATCCTATATAGTCATACCATCTTCCGTTAACGGGAATTGAGATAAAAAGGGGCTTTGCTCCTTTTTCTTTCAAAATATCTAAGACCATTTGAAAATCTTTATATTCAACTGAATCTGCAAAAGATAGACCACTTTTATAATTTTTATATTTTTTAACATGACGAGCAATTTTTTTATTGTAGACATTATTTACAATTAAAAACGGATTATTTGAAGCACTTTTCCTTCCATAGTTATTTGCTGCTTTTTCCAGATCTCCCCATGATTTATTCTTTACCATTTCAGGATTTTTATAACGCTTTCGATTAAAGCCCTCAAAAACAGAATAATACAAGTCCTTCTTTTCAAGGAGCTGCATATTGATGTAAGCAAGAGGTTTTACTAATACGTCCTTTATACTTGAGGACCCTTTCATTTTAAGTTCAGATCTATACAATGATGAAAGAAGTCGATCCCTTTTAATTACATCAAAATCTAAGAGCCTGCGAATAGCAGCTTTTTTCAATTCTGGATTGATGCTTTTATTAAATGCTAAATCATATGCCTGCAGCATTGAATAATTGGGATCAAAGTGAAATTCATCAATCCCTCTCTTATGAAACCATTGAGGAGAAATGATGAAAACAAGCTTTTTTCCTTTTAATTGGTCTGCATGAGCCGCAAAGTTCATAAATTGAATGATTGACTGCGTACCTCCACGACCAATTAGAAAAGGTGTAAATCCTTTTGGGTTCGCCTCAAAATAATTTGAAGGATGGAAAGGATCAAAACGAGCTAATTCAGAAGATCCGTAAATTGGAAAATACTTTTTGTTATTAAGCATTTCTCTTTGAATGTATTCACCTTGAAACATTAACGGACTTAATTCTGTTGCCTCATTTTTTACCTTTTTATCCGTAATAAAATACTCAATCCATTTATTAGGGAAAAATAAAAAAACTAAAAACAGCACACAGGCTATAATGATTGGAGTGAAAGTATATTTTTTCATTCTCGTTCAGCTAATTTCGTTGCAATATTATTTGGTGTATTCCACTCCTCACGAGTAAACTCTGTAATAGGAACAGTAATTCCAAGACGGCCTTCTACTTCAACCAATAAAGAAATAATACCGAAAGAATCTAACAACCCTTCTTCAAAAAGATCGATATCAGGATTTTCGATGACAACATCATCTTGGCAAACTTCTGCTAAAATATTGAAAACTTCTTGTTTTTCCATTTTCATTCTCCTTATAAAGTCTCTCTCCTACTAGAAAGAGAAGTCAAAAATTAAGTTTATTTTAAGTAAACTATGATTTAATTTAATTATTAATTCTTAATGAAAGGCTCTTTTCGTATAAATTGTTGTTTTTAGACAATAAACTTAGTCCGTTGATTTCCGCTCCAGACACTTGCTTTCCGCGGGGAGGGATGGGAGCCTCCTCGGCGTTACCGCCTGTGGGGTCTTTTTTCCCGCAGGAGTCAAGTGTCCTCCGCTACAATCAACTCAGATTGTTAATAAATTATCACTAAAAAAACAACAAACTTTACGAAAACAGCCTAATGAAATAACTGCCCTGAAAAGATATAGAAACCGAAACAAATAAAGTGGAAGGTAATTATAATCGATACAACATGTGTAACCTTATTCTTTGGCCAAAATTTATTCTTCCGATTCCACCGATCAAAATAATCAAAACCAATGATTAAAAACGCGTGATATAGACCATATACAATATACTGTAGTGCAATGCCATGCCATAAACCCATAATAAGGAATAAAAGAATATACCCTAAATTAGATACTGTATAACGATTTTTAATCCATTTCTTCTTAGTCATCCAAAATACAAAACGCATATATATATAATCTCTAAACCAAAATGATAGGGTCATATGCCAACGATTCCAAAAAAATTTTATATTCCTGCTTATAAAAGGGAGATTAAAGTTTTCTGGTGTTTTTATCCCCATCATATAACTTATTCCAATTGCAAAAGCACTGTATCCCGCAAAATCAAAGAACAAATACAAACTATAAGCGTACATATAAATAACATGTGCCCAAAAGAGCGGGATATGAACAAATGGATTTACTGGTAAGTAAGCTAGTAAATAGTGATGAATCAAATAAGCGATAATAAATTTATATAAAAATCCTCTAAAGATTTTATTGATTCCTAAATATAATAACTCTCGATATTGCTCCTTTGTAGGAGGTGTTAAACGATCTTTTTCAAATCTTCGAAAGCGGTCAATTGGTCCTGAAGAGATTGTCGGAAAAAACAACAAAAAGTATAAAAAGTCCATTAGCGGAATGTCATCTTTTATAAGTCCATCCCTAATCTCAATAACCATTTGCACTGCTTTAAAGGTTAGGTAAGAGATACCTAAAAATCCAAATAAATGATGCAGCCCAAAAATCGGAAAGATTTTTACTAATGCTAAAGGCAAAATGGATGCAGCCATCGCAAAACAAAATATAGATGTGCTATTATACTTTTTTCTATAAAAAGCATATCCTTTTACTAAAATAACCTGCCAAATGGTAAAGCCAATAAGAGATATAGCTCCAACTAGACTATTTGCGAAAATAGTCACTAAAATGACTATTGTTAAGAATATATTATAGGTTTTAGATGTTTTTCCATTTAACCCAAGAATAATCGTTGGTAATAATAAAATAGCTATAATAAAGAAAAAGAGAAAAGATTCATATGGAATCATACCATTACCTCTGCAGATAATTTCTTACGGTCTACTTTCCCATTAGGTGTCATCGGCAATTGATCTAAATAAGAAAATTTCCTAGGTATCATATACGCAGGTAACTGCTTACTAAGTTCCTTTTTAATGGCAGCTGTTAATTGATATTCCTTTTCAAAAGAATGTTCTGATGGAACAATAAATGTCTTTAAATAATCAATTTTATCTCCACGATATACAGGCACAACGACACATGCTTCAACATATTGAGATTTACCGATATTATTTTCTATCTCCTCTAATTCCATACGATAACCATGTAATTTTATTTGAAAATCCAAGCGTCCTTGATAATAAAGCAAACCATTTTTAAAATACCCTGCATCACCTGTTCTATAGGCTCTTTCTCCATCTCTGATGAAAAATGATTTATCTGTTAAAATTTTCTCTCTTAAATAACCTCTACTCACACTTGGGCCAATAATAATCATTTCTCCCTTTTCACCATCTGGCAGAGGGTTTCCTGATTCATCGACAATTAATAGTTGTGTATCACTTTTCGTTCGTCCGATAGGTAATACAGAATGAGTTTCTAGTGTTTCTTTCGTAATTTCAACCATTGTAACTGCCACAGTAGCTTCCGTAGGCCCATACAAATTAAAAACTTTGGCTTTTGGAAAACGTTCCAACAGTTGACGTGCTGTTTCTGTAGATAATACCTCTCCACAAAAAAGGAACACTTCAAGCGCTGGAAGCATGTTGTTTGAAAATGTCGGTTCCATTAAGCACATTTGCGCAAAAGACGGGGTTGAAGTCCATACATTAATATTCGAAAAGCTTAATTCATCAAAGAGTATCTTTGGATTAGCAATCATATCCTTTGTCACGGCAAAAAGTGTCCCACCCGTACTCAAAGCAGGGTACAAATCCATAACCGACAAATCAAATGAAAAAGGTGCTTGATTCAAAAAAACTCCTTGATTATTAATTGGAAAATCCGTTACCATCCAATCAACAAAGCTTTGAAGATTGTTAGCTGTAATTTGTACTCCTTTCGGATTTCCAGTACTACCAGATGTATAGATTATATAAAAGCTATCCTCTCCGCTTACCCAGTTATCTTTAGGCAACATTTCAATACTGCTTTGTAGGATTTGTTCAAGTTCTTTGCACTTGATTTCTTTTATAGGATAATTATTCAAAAAGTCATCCTCTATTTCTTCAGTCGCAATGAAGTATTCGGCCTTTGAACTTTCAATGATTTTTTTAATACGATCAATAGGAATAGATATATCAACTGGTATATACGGATGTCCCGCTTTTACACTCCCTAAAAACGAAACAATCATTTCCGGAGCCATATGTCCAAAAACTATGATCGGTGAATGCTGTTCGTCTGCATGATTTTGAATATATGAAGCTAAATGATCGGACCTGCTCCATAAATCTTGATATGTTAAAACTAAACTTCGATTAATAAAAGCAAGCCTATTTGGATGATTAATGGATATTTGTTGAATTGATTGTAATAAGCTCATGTATCGTTTCCCCCTACTTTTAACTAAAACTCAGCATATATAAATGGTCCTGCACTCATATCATGAAATCCATATATCAACACAAGCAAAATAAGAATAAACAAATAGTATAAAGTACGAGCACCAGCTTTCACCAGAACACTATCAAACACTCTTTTTACAGTACCCAAATAAAAGCATCCTTTCATGTAAAAATTCTAATGCCAATTTTTACTCTGTAAAAATTCTAATGCCGATTTTTACCACCTTTTTCTTCTTTAGTAATTAAACTATTGTCTTAGTATTATTACTCAAAAGAGGAATATAATAATTGTTATTTTTTGTTGTAGAAATACCTTAATTGCTCCTATACTAAAATGTTTTCATTAAAAATAAATTAGAAAATCATTAATAATAATTCATATTATTAATAAAAGTTTTTTTCAAAATTTACTTACCATTTAGAAAGGAGATTTGATTTATATACAGACTTTAACATTCATTGCAAAAAAGTCTTATTATTGTCATGAACAGTTCTAAATAAGATATAATTTAGAAATAATCTAGAAATATACAGGAGGATTTATGTCAAAAAAATTAATTGTTTTTACCGGTGGAGGTTCTGCGGGACATGTAACTCCAAACATTGCGATCATCAATGAAATTAATCATTCAAAATGGGATATTCATTACATAGGTTCTAAAAAAGGAATTGAAAAAGAATTAATAGCAAATCTGAACATTCCTTATTATGGAATATCAAGTGGAAAATTAAGGAGATATATAGATTTTGAAAATGTAAAAGATATTTTTCGAGTTATCAAAGGTTGTATTCAAGCAAGAAGTACTTTGAAGAAATTAAAGCCACATTTAGTATTCTCAAAAGGAGGTTTTGTTTCCGTTCCAGTGATAATTGCTGCAAGATCATTAAAAATACCTATTTTTATTCACGAAAGTGATATGACTCCCGGTCTAGCTAATAAAATATCTCAAAGATTTGCAACTAAAATTTTCACTTCATTTGAGGAAACAAAGAAATTTTTCCCTGAAAATAAAACAACAGTCATCGGCTCGCCGATTCGTAAAGAAATATTAAACGGCTCTGCCAGCAGGGGAAGAGCCTTTCTCAATTTCGATGTTAAACGCCCAATTTTGACCATTATGGGCGGCAGCTTAGGGTCAAAAAAGATCAATGAAATGGTAAGAGATTCTTTGGATAAGCTTACTGTAAATTATCAAATTGTTCATTTATGTGGAAAGGGAAATATTAATAAGGAATTATTAAATATTCCTGGATACAAACAATTTGAATATATTAACGAGGAATTGCCAGACATATTAGCTGCGACAAATATGGTGATTACAAGAGGCGGCTCAAATGCTATTTTTGAATTCTTGGCATTACAAATCCCTATGCTAATTATCCCATTAACGAAACAACAAAGCCGAGGGGATCAAATACTAAATGCAAAATCCTTTGAGGAAAAAGGGTATTCTTTAACTTTAGAGGAAGAAGATCTTACTAAGGAATCATTACTCAAATCTCTAGAAAAGGTTCAAAATAATAAAGAAGCTTATAAAACTGCAATGAAAACTTCTGTACAAGGAAATGCACTCCAAATCCTTGTAAATGAAATAAGTAAATATTAGACTTTGTTATTTAATTTCAAAAAAATCTCTGTTGGGAATACATTCATCTAGTTATTTTGCGTATGGAAATCGCTTCACGTATTCCTTTCAAGTGATTTTTCAACATTAAAAACATTAACAAAGTCAAATATTAAAGGAGAATGTTTATGCATTGGCTATTTTTAACCTTAGCCATTCTTTTTGAAGTAGCAGGGACAACTACGATGAAATTGTCAAATGGACTGTCTAAAATAATTCCAAGTGTGTTAATGATTGTTTTTTATATTAGCAGCCTTAGTTTTTTAACTCTTGCTCTGAAAAATATCGAAATCTCTATAGCTTATGCGATTTGGTCCGGAGTAGGAATTGCTCTTATTACAATTATCGGTTATATTTACTTTGCAGAAAATTTAAGCATTGTTAAGATTATCGCAATCTCTTTAATTATTATTGGAATAATTACTTTAAATCTAGCTGGAAACGTCCATGCATCTTCATCTAAAGTACAAATAACTGAGGATATTAATCAATAAAAAAAGGGATACAGGTCATCATTACCTGTATCCCTTTTTGTCTAGCGCAAGCAGCCGTCGGCTAGCAGATTTCTATTGCTGCCAGTGTTTCTCCATCGCTTTATCCATATAAACCCACCCCTTCCATGCGATATGGATCGTGTCCTTTAAGAAGTATGGATCATATTCATGTCCTGAAAAATCAGCGATTGGAAAACCAGCTGCTAATACTTGCTTTTTAATCTTCTTATAATATTTATTACGTCCATCCTTTGGAAATCCAGTGTAGTCATACCACTTCCCATTAACAGGAAGAGAGATAAAAAGGGGTTTTGCTCCCTTTTCTTTCAAAAGATCCAGCATTATTTGAAAGTCTTCGTATTCCTTCGATTCTGCAAAAGATGCACCTTTTTTATAGTTTTTTAGTTTTTTTTCAACTGGAGCAAGTTTCTTTTTATAGTAACCATCAGCGATGTAAAATTGATTGTTAGAAGCCTTTTCTCTTCCATAGCTTGTAGCTAAATTTTCTAATTCCATCATTGATTTATCCTTCACAAGCTCAGGTTCCTTGTAAAGCTTCCGTTCACGCCCTCCATATACCGAATAATATAAATCCTTTTTAAAAAGGAGCTGCTTATTCATATATGCAATTGGTCTTACAATATCTGCCTTCATTTTTAATGATTTCGAATTATTCACTTCTGCTTTATACATTGTACAGAGAATGTGATCCCGTCTTACTGCATCAAAATTTAGAAGCCTGCGCATTGCTTCCTTTTTTATATGCTCGCTAATACTTTTATTAAAAACTAAATCATAAGCCTGAAGCCTTGAGTAATTTGGTGCAAAGTGAAACTCATCGATTCCTCCCTTGTTAAACCATTGAGGAGAAATAATAAAAACGAGCTTCTTCCCTTTTAATTGATCCGCATGGGATGCAAAATTCATAAAATGAATAATCGATTGAGTACCGCCACGCCCATAAAGAAATGGTGTAAATCCTTTTGGATTCGCTTCAAAGTAATTTGCAGGATGGAATGGGTCGAACCGTGATAATTCGGATGACCCATAGATCGGAAAATATTTATCATTTTCCAACATTCTCCTCTGTACATAATCGCCTTGAAACATTAATGGATTTAATTCAGTTGCCGCTTTTTCTACCTTTTTATCCGTAATAAAAGACTTGAGCCAATTATTAGGAAAGAAAACAAACACTAAAAATAAGACAAAAGCTATAAAAAGCGGAACAAATGTATACTTTCTCATTCCCTCTCAGCCAATTTCATTGCAATATTATTTGGTGTATTCCATTCCTCTCTGGTGAATTCTGTTATTGGAACACTAATTCCAAGACGGCCTTCTACTTCAACCAATAAAGAAATAATACCGAAAGAATCTAGTAGTCCTTCTTCAAACAAATCAATATCCGGATTTTCTACAACAACCTCATCTTGACAAACCTCAACTAATATATTGAAAACTTCTTGTTTTTCCATCATGTATAATCTCCTTTAACGAAATAATATTCCTGAAAAAATATAAAAACCGAAACAAATAAAATGGAACGTAATAATGACCGATATGACATGTGTAATCTTGTTTTTCGGCCAAAATTTTCTTTTCCGATTCCATCTATCAAAAAAGTCAAAACTTATGATCAAAAGTGCGTGATACAGTCCATAAATAATATACTGGGGAGCAATCCCATGCCATACCCCCATGATTAGAAATAATAGTACATATCCAATATTCGAAACCGTATAGCGATTTTTGATCCATTTCTTCTTGGTCATCCAAAATACAAAACGCATATATACATAATCTCTAAACCAAAATGATAGAGTCATATGCCAACGATTCCAGAAATCTTTTATATTCCTGCTTATAAAAGGTAAATTAAAGTTTTCAGGAGTTTTAATCCCCATTATATAACTTATACCAATTGCAAAAGCACTGTACCCTGCAAAGTCAAAAAACAAATACAAACTATAGGAATACATATACAGGATATGTCCTACAATCGGTCGCAGGGGAACAAATGGGTTTGCAGGTAAATAAGTTATCAGATAATGATGAATCAAATAAGCAATAATGAACTTATATAAAAAACCCCTAAATACTTTATTAATACCTAAATATAAATACTCCCGATACTGTTCCTTTGTTGGAGTTGTTAAATGGTCTTTTTCAAATCTCCGCCAGCGATCGATTGGACCAGACGAGACCGTTGGGAAGAATAATAAAAAGTATAACAAATCAAGTAACGGAATATCTGCCTTTATTAAACCATCCCTTGTCTCAATGACCATTTGCACTGCTTTAAAGGTCAAATAAGAGATTCCTAGAAATCCAAAAAGATGATTCAATCCTATAAGCGGAAAAACCTTTACTAATACTAAAGGCAATATCGATGCCGCCATTGCCACACAAAAAACGAATGTGCTGTTTTTTTGCTTTCGATAGGAAAGGTAGCCCTTTATAAGAACAACCTGCCAAATTGTAAAAACAAGTAGAGAAATCGTTCCAACTAAACTACTAGAGAAAACAATCGCTAGCACGACTAAAGTAACGAACATATTATAAGCTTTTGATGTTTTTCCTTTTAAGCCAAGTACGATTGTTGGTACTAGTAACAACGCTACAATAAAGAAAAAAATAAAGGATTCATAAGGGATCATGCCATTACCTCTGAAGCTAATACCTTACGATCGACTTTACCATTTGGTGTCATAGGTAATTGATTTAAATAAGAAAATTTCCTAGGAATCATATACTTAGGTAATAGATTAGTAAGTTCCTTTTTTATAGCACTTGATAGCTGGTATTCCTTCTCGAAAGAGTGTTTAGCTGGGACAACAAATGCGTTTAAGTAATCGATTTTATCATCACGATAAACTGGAACGACGACACATGCTTCAACATGTTGTGACTTGTTAATATTACATTCAATTTCCTCTAATTCCATTCGATATCCATGTACCTTTACTTGGAAGTCCAATCTTCCTTGATAATAAAGGAAACCATTTTTAATATAGCCGGCATCACCTGTTTTGTAGGCTCTTTCTCCATCTTTAACAAAAAAGGCTCTATCTGTTAATTCCTTCTCACCTAAATATCCCTTACTCACACTTGGACCGACTATAATCATTTCACCCTTTTCACCCTCTGGCAAAGGATTTCCCTCATTATCCACAATTAATAGCTGAGAATCACTTTTGCAGCGCCCGATAGGTAAAACAGTATGAGTTTCTAGCGTTTCTTTTGTGATTTCGACCATTGTAACAGCAACAGTTGCTTCAGTAGGTCCATACAAATTAAAGACTTTTGCTTTCGGGAAACGTTCAAGCAATAGTCGTGCAGTTTCTGCAGATAATACTTCTCCACAAAAAAGGAATACTTCTAACTCTGGAAGCATGTTATTAGAAAATTTCGGTTCCATTAAACACATTTGTGCAAAGGATGGAGTAGAAGTCCATACCTTAATATTGGAATGCTGTAGTTCCTCAAAGAGCACTTTCGGATTGGCAATCATATCCTTCGTTACAGCATATAACGTCCCGCCGGAACTAAGTGCTGGGTACAAATCCATAACAGATAGATCAAACGAAAAAGGCGCTTGATTTAAAAAGTTGCCTTGATTGTTGATTGGAAAATCAGTTATCATCCAATCTACAAAACTTTGAAGATTGCTAGCAGTAATCTGCACACCTTTTGGGTTTCCAGTACTTCCTGAAGTATAGATAATATAAAAGCTATCCTCCTCAGCCACCCATTGATCCTCTGAAACATCCGTATCATTGTTATTAAGTATACTGACAAGCTCTTCATTATTGATTTTCTTCAAAGGATAAGAAGCAAAATGAGCTTCATCTATTTCTTCAGTCATTATAAAAAATTCTGCTTTAGAGCTTTCCACGATTTTTTTAATTCTATCCACTGGTATAGAAAGATCGACTGGAATATATGGATGTCCTGCCTTTACACTGCCTAAAAAAGAAATAATCATTTCAGGTTCCATATGACCGTAAACAATAATGGGCGACTTCGCTTGGTTTGAGTGTTTCTGAATATATGAAGCTAAATTATCTGACTGTTTCCATAAATCGCCATAAGTTAAAACTGAACCTCGATTTACATAAGCAAATCTATTTGGATGATCGCTTGATAATTTTTGAATTGATTTAATTAACCTCATGTTTTCTCCTTCGAATGAATAAGACTGTTTTCGTATAGAATGTAAAAATCTTAATCGATATTTACTATGTAAAATCTTTACCGATTTTTACTTGTTACTATTTTGTAATATATACGAAAGTCTATAAGCTTGGTTCGGGGCATCTTTTCATAGAAAAATGCATCTTCCTAAATATTAAAACTCTGCGTATATAAATGGCCCTGCACTCATATCATGAAAACCATATATTAAGACAAGTAAAATAAGAATAAGCAAATAGTATAACGTACGAATACTTTGTTTTACTACATAATTTTCAAAAATCTTCTTTATTTTTCCCATAAAAAGCTTCCTTCCTACTAATCAGTGCCAAAGCTGCGACATCGGGCTATAGTATAATAACACATAAGCTATAAATATTTGTAAAAAATTTGTAGCTTATTACAATTATATTACATTACTTAGACTACTTAAATACGAAAAAAGTTGCATAAAAATATGGTTAAATACCTTTTTTTGAGAAAGAAAAAATAAAAAATTTCAATTAGATCGAGGTTGAGGACAAAGATACAGAAAAAAAAGGGTGATAGATCCAAAGACCTATCACCCTTTTTAATTCTTTTTTAAGCATTTACTGCTTCTTTAGAGAACGCTTCTTCTACTGTAACATAATTATATCCAAGATCATGAGCAACTGCTTCAAATGTTACATGACCATTTGCCACATTCACACCAGCTTTAATTGCTGGATTATCATTTACTGCTTTTGCTACACCTTTAGATGCAATTTGAACTGCATAAGGAATCGTTACATTCGTTAATGCAATGGTTGATGTACGTGGAACAGCACCAGGCATGTTTGCTACTGTATAATGTACTACACCATGTTTTTCATAAGTTGGGTTGTCATGTGTTGTAATCTGATCACTTGTTTCAAAGTTTCCACCTTGGTCAATCGCAACATCAACAATGACAGAGCCTGGCTGCATTGATTTAACCATTTCTTCTGTTACTAATTTAGGAGCTTTAGCACCTGGAATTAATACGGAACCAATAACTAAATCTGAATCTTTCACGGCTTCTGCGATATTATATGGATTGGACATTAATGTTTGTACACTTGTACCAAAAATATCCTCTAATTGACGTAATCGATCTGGACTTAAATCGATAATAGTTACATCTGCACCAAGACCTACCGCAATTTTCGCAGCATTCGTACCAACCATTCCACCACCAATAATTGTTACTTTTCCGCGTTTAACACCTGGAACTCCACTTAACAGTATCCCTTTGCCGCCTTGAGTTTTTTCAAGGAATTGAGCTCCAATTTGAGAAGCCATACGACCAGCTACTTCACTCATTGGTGATAATAAAGGAAGAGTTCTGTTAACCGTAACAGTTTCATAGGCAACAGCGATAACTTCGCTTTCAACTAATGCCTTTGCCAACTCTGGTTCTGCAGCTAGATGAAGGTATGTGAATAAAATTAATCCTTTACGGAAATAAGCATACTCTGATGGAAGAGGTTCCTTTACTTTCATAATCATTTCAGATTTCGCCCATACTTCTGAAGCGCTTTCAATTATTTCAGCACCAGCTTGTTTATATTCTTCGTTCGTAAAACCACTGCCAAGTCCAGCATTTGTTTCAATAATTACTTTATGTCCAGCATTTGATAAATGCACAACACCTGCAGGGGTCATAGCAACGCGATTTTCATTATTTTTTATTTCTTTTGGAACACCGATAATCATTAAACAACATCTCCTCAATGTTCAATTCAATTTTTCATTACACTTCGATTATATTCTTTTTTTTTTTACTTTTCTTTATGGAGAATACAAAAAAACAGTGCCATGATTTGTGAAAAATCACAAAGGCTCTTTTTTTGAACTTTGTTGTTTCTGAAAAAGTCCTGTAGGGTATGCGTTCAGTACAGTTTACTCCGTATAGAAATCGCTTCACGCTTTCCCTACAGGCGATTTTATCAACAATAAGTCACGAATTATCACTCTTCATTTCTTCTATTTTTAAATCTAGATATAAGGTGATTTTTTGATTAACATCTTTTAGATCGATTTCTGCTATTTCAGCTATTCGTTTGAGGCGATAATTAAGTGTATTGGTATGAACATGCAATACTTTTGCAGCATCTTGAACATTATTGTCACACTCTAAATAAGTTTTTAAAGTGGGTAACAAGTTCGATTGATGCTTTCTGTCATATTCCCTTAATTTTCCGATTGAATAATTTTGATATTTTTCTTTATTTCTAATGTTAAATAGTTCCTCTAGAAATTGATAAATTCCAAGCTCCTGGTAGCTATAAATAAGTTTTAATTCGTGGGAGAACTCTTCCTTAAGTTCCAATACCCTCAATGCTTCTTGATAGCTTTTATTAATCATCTGTGGAGAGTCATAAATTAATCCACATGAACCTTTCACTTGTTCAATCTTTAAACGTTCCTTTATTTTTTCTATAAAATTTTCCAGAAAACATTTCAGACTATTAATAGAAGCATTGTTTGATCCATGACGTATTAGTAGAATTAGCTGATTTTGATCAAATACACGACAAACGACATGAACCTGTTGTAAAGTTTCTATTAAATAGTAGGCATGCTTTTCAATTTTTGGACTTACTTCATGATCAAATTCAATGATTGCAACGGACAATTTTCCATCTAAATTTATGCCAAACTTATCTGCCTGGCGTTTTATTTCATTTAACTTTGGAACATGCCCTGCTAAAAGCTTCCAAAAAAACTCTTTATAGTTTTCCTCTGCTTTTCTTTTTTTTATTTGGTGCTGAAGGAGCTGGTTTTTTACTTGTTTCGCTGCCTCCTTAAGCATCTGCAATTTATCTTCTGTAATTTTTTTATCGTTTGTTTGGGCCCAAATAAATCCGAGTACTTCATTATTTTTACGTACAGAAACAGCAATGCGATTTCCTAATCCCACATTTTCAATAGCCGGTATGATCACTGGTTCATCACTTTCAAATAATTTAGTCATAACACCAGATTTCCACAGGCTATTAATGACATTCTCTGGTACCTTTCTTCTAATAATAGTAGCAATTCTGGCAGCATCAACATTTTCCTCATGCTCGCTATAGGCAATTATTCGGTGATTCGAATCTTCTATTGTAATTGGACAATCTAATATCTCTCCGATATGATCTGCCAAACTTTCTGGAGAATCGAAGGAATCCCTAAAAATTTGAGAATGGCTCATAGAAACTTCCCTTTCACAAATAATATGTTTTATTTTATCATAATCGGGCATTTATTTGTGGAATTACACAAGACTGGATCAAAACATTTTATATTTTTCACAACTAATTGGTGATTATTTTTATGTTATACTAATAAATTTTATGTTATACTAATAAATTTTATCTTATTTTTAATGTAAGCGATTACAGTGTTATAGTCAAATTAATATTATTGTAGTAAAATATTTTTATACTTTTATAAAATTACTTTTCAAAATATACAAAAATATTATTTAGAAACGCAAAGCAAAAAGATGATTTTGAATAATTTTTATTATCAGATCGATCTATGACTTCCCAGCGAAAATTAAATTAATACAACAAAGATTTTACATAAGAGGTGGTATCAAATGGAAAACCAAGAGCTTCATCGCGGTTTAGAAGAAAGACATATTACTTTAATGTCTTTAGGGGCTTGTATTGGAGTAGGTTTATTTTTAGGCGCTGGTAAAACAATTGCACTTGCAGGTCCTTCTATATTAATTGCTTACCTTGTTGCAGGTGCTGTTATGTTTGTTATTATGCGTGCACTAGGAGAAATGGCTATTCAAAATCCAGTTGCAGGTTCATTTAGCCGTTATGCACAAGATTATTTAGGACCGCTGGCTGGGTTCCTAACTGGTTGGAATTATTGGTTTTTGTGGGTTGTCACATGTATGGCAGAGATTACAGCAGTAGGTGTTTATATGCAATTATGGTTCCCTCATATCCCTAAATGGATCTGGGCACTAGCTGCACTTGTTATAATGGCAATCGTTAACTTAATTACAGTTAAAGCATTTGGAGAATTAGAATTCTGGTTTGCCTTAATCAAAATCATTGCTATTATCGCTATGATTGCAACAGGTTTATTGATCATCCTATTTGGTATTGGTAATGGTGGGATTGCAACTGGAATTAGTAACCTATGGAAACAAGGAGGTTTCGCTCCTAATGGTTTCAAAGGCATTTTATTATCTATGCAAATGGTTATGTTTGCTTACTTAGGTATAGAAATGCTAGGGGTGACCGCTGGAGAAGCAAAGAATCCAGAAAAAACGATTTCCCGGGCAGTTAATACAGTTTTTTGGCGTATTCTTATCTTTTATGTGGGTGCATTATTTGTTATTATGTCCATTTATCCTTGGAATGAAATCGGAACAGCAGGAAGTCCTTTTGTTATGACCTTTGAAAAAATTGGCATTCGACAAGCAGCTGGAATTATCAATTTTGTTGTTCTTACAGCAGCACTTTCTAGCTGTAATAGTGGAATTTTTAGTACAGGCCGTATGCTATTTAATCTAGCAGAACAAAATCAAGCACCTGCCTCTCTAAAAAAAGTTAATAAAGGAGGCGTCCCATCTTTAGCAATCATTATCTCAACAGCTGCATTATTAATAGGAGTCATTTTAAATTATTTAGTCCCTGAAAAAGTATTTACTTGGGTAACTAGTATCTCTACTTTTGGTGCAATATGGACATGGACGATGATTTTATTATCTCAGCTAAAATTTAGAAAAGGTATATCACCTGAGGAACAAGCAAAAATAAAATTCAAAGCACCATTTTGGCCATACGGATCCTATATTGCACTAGCATTCCTTGCCATCGTTGTCGTGTTAATGGGGTTCTCCAAGGACACACAAATTGCTTTAATCGTTGGGCCGCTTTGGCTGATTCTATTAGTAGCCGTATACTGCGGTAAGGGAATGCATAGGAGAGAACAGAAAAATTATAAATGAACAAAAGCGCCAGCATAAATATTGCTTGGCGTATTTTTTATTTTCTATCAAAACCTTACATATGAGTCAAATAATAAAATATTTAATAAATCCCTTTTCTCCTAATGTTAGGACTTTTATAATAAAGACAGATTCATATTTCTATTCTATTATTAAATAGAATGAAAGAGACACTACATATTTCGTATCCACTCAAAATATATGATTTTTAACCGATAGTAAGACTATTACTGACGAAATTTTAATATTTTCACATAAATGGTCTATCACAGACTTTATGGGAAAGGGGAACAGATGAAAAAGATAGGAAAAGTATTGATTTTATCAACAAGTATATTAGTAGCTGCACAGGGGGTTCCCTATTCGCCATTTGAAACAATAAAGGCTGAAGCAAGCAGCAGTATAAAATTGAATAAAACAACATATCAGACAACTGATAATGTAAACCTTCGTACAGGAGCAAGTACAAAAAATAAAGCTATTATTACCATCCCAAAAGGAAAAATAGTAACTGCTACCGCAAAAACAGGTGCTTGGTACAAGGTATCTTATACATATAGTTTGAAAGGAAAGAATATCACTAAAACTGGCTGGGTAAGCGGTTCTTATATAAAAGAATATTATAAATATACAACGATCACAAAATCATATTATTTTTCAAAGTCGCAGGCGAAGCTTTATCCCACACCTGACACAAAGAAAAAAGCAGCATATACGATATCTGGAAAGAATGGATTTTATTCTACACAAAAAGTTGTAAATAGCCTTGGGCAAACATGGTATCGAATATCTTATAACGGAAAAACACTTTACATAAATAGTAGTAGTGTTAATAAGAACTCCTTTGCATCTTTTACAAAAACTAAATACAAAGCCAATAAAGATACCTATCTTTATCAATCATATGGGACTATTTATAATAAACTAGTAAAAATCCCAAAAGGCACGATTGTTCAATCCACAAAAAGGATTGGAGAATGGTATAGCGTCACTTATGGTGGGAAATCCGGATATTTTTATATAGGCGACTTTTCAAAATATAATGAAGTAACCTATACATATTCCAACACTAGCACTACATATTATTTCACAAAAAATACGGCTAAACTTTATTTGTCACCAAAGGATACAAAAAAGGAAGAAGCTTCTCTTTCAAGTAATAATGGATTTCTTTCCACACAGAAAGTTGTAAATAGTTTAGGAGAAACATGGTATCGCGTTGATGAAAAAGATTTATATGTTAGTAGTAAAGATGTTGTAAAGGATTCTTTTAAGGATGTTCCACAAACAAAATATAAAGCCAATATGGATACATTTGTTTATCAATCCTTTGGAAATTCCTATGATAAACTAGTAAGTATTCCAAAGGACACAATAGTAACAGCTACTAGTAGAATTGGAGATTGGTATAAAGTTATTTACAACGGTACATCTGGTTATTTTTATATTGGTGATTTTTCTCCATATAACGAAATTTCTTATGAATATACTAATACGAATAAGACCTATTATTTTACCAAACAGACAACAAAGCTTTACTCATATCCTAATTCTTCGGGTAATGAGGTGTACTCCATCGCAGCAAATAATGGCTTTACCTCTACCCAAAAAATAGTTAATAGTCTTGGAGAAACATGGTATCGAGTTGATGAGTATAATGGAAAAACATTATATGTAAATAGCAAAGATGTAAGCAAAAATACTTTCTCAGATATACAAACAGAATATAAAGCTAATAAAGACACATATGTCTATCAATCATTTGGTAATGCCTATAACAAACTGATCAAAATACCGAAAGACACCATTGTCTCTCCAAACAAAAAAATAGGAGATTGGTATAGTGTTACTTACAATGGTACAGCTGGATATTTTTATATTGGTGATTTTTCTCCATATACAAATGTAACTGAAAGTAAGATTCAGGATACTACCTTTGTTACAACTGCCGACTTAAATCTTAGGAAAACAGCAGATGCATCATCAAATTTACTTATTACGATTCCAAACTCTAAAATCGTAGTGGCAACTGCCAAAGTTTCTAATGGATGGTATAAGGTGTCATACGGTGGCAAAACAGGCTATGTAAATGGCAGCTATTTAAAGGAAGTAAAAACCGGTGATCCTATTACAAGTCGAACTGGTTATCAATTCATCGATTTACGAACCCAGTCACCTGTAACAGCTAAGCAAATAAATGACTATATTTCAAAATATGTGAATTCAACTGGAAAGATAAGTGTACTGACCGGTAAGGGACAAGCATTCATAAATGCAGGAAAAAAATATGGGGTAAATGCACTTTACTTAGCTGCCCATGCGATTCATGAGAGTGCCTACGGAACCTCCAATATTTCTTTAGGTAAAAATAATTTATTTGGATTTGGAGCATATGATGCTACACCGTTTGTAGCTGCTTATCGTTTTGCAACAGTAGACCTTAATATTGAATATATTGCACGAGAAATGAAAGCTACTTACTTAAACGAAAATAATTGGAAGTATAATGGACCATATCTAGGCTTTAGTACAAAAGATTTAAAAGGGAATCGGATCGATTCAAATAGTGAGGGTATGAACTTTTACTATGCAAGTGATCAAAATTGGGGTAAAACAATCGCCAAACACATGGAAAATATACTGCCTTTTGATAAAAACTATTACAGCAAGGCTGTGGCTAATACTGTTGTTCCAACTCAGCCTAGCAAACCTGATGGCAGCGATGTTTTCCCAACTGGGATCCAAGCAGTTGCCAATCAAGATCTTGTCTTAAATAGTAAAAAGGGAATAAACGATGCGGTTAAAAAGATCAAGAAAAATTCAAAATTTTTCTTACTTGAAAAAGCAAACGACTTTTGGGTTAAAGTAATGGTCGATGATAAAATATACTGGACAAATGATATTAATTTTGTTTCTTACAAAAAATATTTATCTGTCCAAAATTTAGGTAGGGTTACAGCTGCATCATTAAATGTCCGTACCGCTCCTAATTCAACCATTATAGGAGCATTAAATCTTAACGACTATGTACAGATTGTCTTACAAAAAGATGGAACTCCTACGATGGACAGCACAAAAACTTGGTATCAAGTGACATTAGCAAATGGAAAAACGGGCTGGATAAGTGCAACGTATGTTGTACAAGAGTTAAAATAAAGTAAATTTGGAGAATCATGCATGAAAAAAGATAGTGGACTTGCCACTATCTTTTTTTATTTCCTATATGCTATTTTCAAACAGAAAGACATAATGTTTAGCTTTAGGATCTGCAATAGGGAGATTTTTTAGGTTAGTTTAATATGAATCAATATAGTGTTGTGTAACCACCAAATTTAATCTCCAGCTTGTTTACTCTCCATACCCGAAACATTTGGGGTGTTTCCCCATGATTCAACATTTTTTAATCCTTTAATATTAGAAGCATAGAAGACAGGGTCTTTTCCTTGAGCTTTTTGGCGTTTATAATCAGCTAATGCCGAAAAAGCAAATTTCCCTAAGAGAGCAATCGCAATTAAATTAATAATAGCCATGAAAGCCATGAACAAATCTGCTATACTCCAAACAAAATCTAGAGCGGCAAGTGAGCCAAAAGCAACCATCCCCACTACAGCTATACGATAAATATATAGCCAAAGCTTACTGTTTTTAATAAACTCAATATTCGACTCTCCATAATAATAATTCCCTACAATCGAACTAAAAGCAAATAATAATACGATAATAGCAAGGAAAATTCCTGCCCACGAACCAAGGCTTGTCTCAAGAGCATTTTGAGTCAATACAATTCCGTTCGACTCTTTTGATGTATATAATCCAGATAATAAAATGATAAAAGCTGTACTACTACAAATAAGAAGCGTGTCAACAAAAACACCGAGCGACTGAATAAGTCCCTGTTTCACAGGATGGCTTACATCTGCTGTAGCCGCAGCATTAGGTGCACTTCCCATACCAGCTTCATTTGAAAATAATCCACGTTTAATTCCATTCATCATTGCAGCCCCAATTGCTCCGCCAGCTACTTCTTTAATACCGAATGCATTTTCAAAAATCAACTTAATAACATTCGGAATATCTGCAATGTTTGTCACCATGATATACAAAGCGATGAGAATATATGCACCTGCCATTACAGGTACCATTAATTCGGCCACTTTTGCAATCCTCTTAATCCCGCCAAAAATAATAATAGCTGTTATAATAGAAAGGAGAATCGCTATTAGTGACTTGTTTATACCAAATGATTGGTTAATTGCACTTGTAATGGTATTTGCTTGAACTGAATTAAATGCCAAACCAAATGTAAGTGAAATGAGAACAGCAAATAAGATTCCCATCCAACGAGCATTTAATGCTTTTTCCATATAATAAGCTGGTCCACCTCGGAAGGTATCGCCGTCCTTAACTTTAAAAATTTGGGCAAGTGTACTTTCTACAAACGCCGAAGCAGATCCAATTAATGCAATGAGCCACATCCAAAAAACCGCACCAGGTCCTCCAGTCGTAATCGCTAGGGCTACTCCTGCTAAGTTTCCTGTCCCTACTCGTGAAGCTGTACTAATACAAAATGCTTGAAAAGACGAAACACCCTTTTTATTATCTTTTGCTCCTTCTCCCAAAAGACGAATCATTTCTCCTACCATTCTAAATTGTACAAACTTCGTCCGAAAGGTAAAATAGAGTCCTAACCCAATCAACATAATAATTAGAATATAAGACCAAAGTATTGTATTCGTTCCATTTACTAAACTTCCCAAAAACTTCATCCAACCCATCACCTTCTTCTCTAAGATAGTCTTATTCCATAATAACATTCCTACTTTAACAAATTTAACTATAAACAACAATGGATACTATTACCTAAACTCTAAATCTACAAAAAAAGAGTGTCAGGCAAAGACAATGCCTGACACTCTTTTTTTGATATCATTCCTCTATTTCGAATCTATTTGTTTCACATAAATCGCTGATGAGCAATTAGTTTTTATACAGCCTTCTAAATCTGAATCTTTTATTAATCCAAGATTTAATGCTGACTTTATTTTTCCTTCATCAGGTCTTTTCTGAATTAGATCCAACATATTTAGTTCTTCAAGCCTTTTCAAAGTAGTTTCCTGTTCAAACTTTTCTGATGTTCTAATTTGCCTTTGCAATTTGTACTCACTAATAGTTATTTCACCTTTTACATTTTTTCCAACGGAGGCATCAAAAAAATGATTAAATATTTTTTTTAATTCATCCAACTCAGTTTCCACTTCTTTTTTCTTGCGATTAAGGTTATCGTAACGTAAGAGCATCTCTCTTGTAATCAAATAATCTACATCGTTTTTCAACACGTATCCCCCTCATTTACATTTAGATATTCAATCATATGTGAAATATTATGGGATATTACTTTTACACAGATAATTATCGATATTTATGTTAAAATAGAGATAGGAAATTAAAATCTTCTCAAAGAAAGAAGGCACTTGTTATGAAGGTAAAAGACTTCATGATTCAAGACGTGATTTCTGTTAAGGAAGACGATACCATTAAGCATTTGCTAAATACTCTAGTCAAGCATAAAATTGGTGGAGTTCCAGTTATCAATGCTGATGGTACATTACTAGGTATGATCAGTGATGGAGATGTTTTAAGAAGTATTAAGCCAAAAGATACCGTAGTCTATGATTTTTATAGTTTAATGGCTATAGCGTATGAAAAAGGAAATTTAGAGGATGCCATTACTCACCTAAAAGATCAACCAGTTATTAAAATTGCGAAGAAGCGTAGCATAATCACTGTAAAAGAAGATGATGATATGGAAACGGTTTTAAGAATTTTAGCTAAACATCATTTCAAGAAAATCCCAGTTATCGATAATCAACGTAAGGTTGTAGGTGTCATAAGTCGGGGAGATATTATTCGCTCCATTCAAAAAGACATCCTTCAATCATTATAATAACAGCATGGGTACTTTCCCCATGCTGTTTTTTTCTTGACAAGTAAGAGTTCCTAACAGTATATATTCCTTTGAAAATATGAATTACATATAATTATTACGATTCCTACCATTCCATAATCCAAGTCTATTCAAATCTAAACTCATAAATTCGAGCTTCGTGTGGACGTAAAGCCACTATATCTGCAACTTTTTCTTCTTTAACATCCAAATAATTTGCAAGAATTAACCTTTTGGACTGATTATTAAACATGGGAGGAAGTTGAAATTTCACTTCATCATCACTATGATTCAAAATAATTAACCAGGTGATTCCATTAAGTGAACGTGAATAAATATATAGCTGCTCCTGACCTTCTGAAAGATCTTCGTAATCTCCATACACCATTACAGGGTTTAACTTACGAAGTTGGATAAGTTTCTTATAATAATGGAAAATGGAAGATGGATCACTCATCGCTTCTTTTACATTTATCGTTGTATAATTTGGATTGCTGTTAATCCACGGTGTTCCTGTCGTAAAGCCCCCATTTTCACTATTATCCCATTGGATAGGAGTTCGTGAATTATCTCTGCTCAAAGGCTGTAGACTTTGTAATACTTCTGTTGGATCTTTCCCCTTCTGTACCTCTTCATCATATTTATTTTTCATCGCAATGTCTCTGTATTCGTCAATGTGCTTAAACTGCACACCAGTCATGCCAATTTCTTCGCCTTGAAAAATATAAGGTGTACCAGGTAAAGTATGGATTAAGGTCCCTAACAGTTTAGCTGACTGAACCCTATATTCCTTATCATTTCCGTATCTTGTCACTTGTCTCGTATGATCATGATTATTCAGAAATTGAGAGTTCCATCCCTTCCCTTTCAATCCCTCATACCACTCCTTCTGAATGGTTTTAAAACGCTTCATGTCCCAAGTTGGCATGTCATCAGCGACTTGGAAGTGGAACAATGTGTTCAATTCATTACGATCTTCTCCAACATATAATAGGCCGTCATCAGGTGTTACAAAAGGAATTTCCCCTACCGTCATAATATCGTAATGACTTAGTACTTCTCGATTCATTTCCTGCAAATATTGGTGAATACCAGGATTATTCCCTAAATACGATATATCAATAGGGTCATCAGCGTCTGGAAAACCGTCTTTTTTCGCTAATAGATTGATGACATCTAAACGGAAGCCATCAATTCCCTTATCTAACCAAAAGCGCATCATCTTATATATCTCACTTCGAACCTCCTTATTCTCCCAATTAAGATCAGGCTGTTCTATCGCAAATGAATGAAAATAATATTGGTTGGTTTTTTCATCATATTCCCAAGTGGAAGGTGTAAAATATGAACGCCAGTTATTTGGCTCCCTTCCGTTCTTCGTATCTTTCCAAATATACCAATCTCTCTTTGGATTATCTTTTGATGATCGGGATTCTAAAAACCAAGGATGCTGATCGGACGTATGATTTACCACTAGGTCCATTATCAATTTCATTCCACGTTGATGGACCTCATCAATAAGCCGCTCCATGGCATTCATATCCCCAGCTTTCTCCATTACACTATAGTAATCGGAAATATCATAACCATTATCCTTATCAGGTGATTTATACATAGGATTTAACCAAATAACATCTACATCAAGCTCTTTAATGTAATCTAATTTTTCAATTACACCGTTAATATCACCTATTCCATCTCCATCCGTATCAAAAAAGCTGCGCCAATACACTTGATACACAACGGCTTCTTTCCACCATGCTTTTTTCATTAATATTCTCCTTTGCTATAAAAAACTCTTTTCAAATCAAGGATTCGAAAAGAGTCTTATAATACTTACTTGCCGCCAGTAAATGAAATACCTTTAATAAAGTATCTATTAAAGAACATATAAATTACTAGTACTGGCAAGGTAAAGACCATAGATGCCGCCATAATGTAATTCCAGTAACTAATGTATTGACCTTTAAAAGTATTTAATCCAAGTGGCAGCGTGAAAAGCTCCGGATCAGAAAGAACAATTAATGGTCTCATAAAGTCATTCCATGAACCCATGAAAACAAAGATTGCCTGCGCTGCTAATGCAGGTTTCGCTAATGGAAGGACAATTCGAAAAAACGTACCAAGCTTACTTAGACCATCTATTTCTGCCGCTTCCTCTAATTCCTTCGGGAAATTTATAAAAAATTGACGCATCATAAAGATAAATGTCGCATTAATCATACTTGGAACAATCATTCCTTGATAAGTGTTTAGCCATCCCAATGATTTTAAAATTAAATAGTTTGGAATCATCGTAACCTGCATCGGGATCATTAATACACCTAAAATAATGATAAATAGAGCTTTCTTCCCTCGAAAATGAATACGTGCCAATGCATAACCCGCCATGGAGTTAAAAACTAAGTTAAGCAATGTTACACACACTGCGATAAAAACACTATTAAACAGCCAGCGCGGAAATAACTCTTGTTTCACAAAAATAGTTTTGTAATTATCTAAAGTAAAATGTTTAGGGATAAAATTTATCGTTCCGCTGACAATTTCCTCTAGATTTTTAAAGGATGAAGATAATGCCCATAAAAACGGAATAATCGTAACGACTGCATATAGGATGAGAATGACATATAATAATTTTTTTCCGAAGTTCAATTTTCTTTTCACTTTCTTCCCTCCCTAGTAAAGAGATTCCTCTTTGGAGAATTTCCGTTGAATCAATGTTGCTATGAGAATAACAATTGCTAATGTAAATGCAAGAGCTGCTGCATATCCCATCGTACCTAAATTCTTAAAGGCATATTGATAGATTAAAAGAACAACTGTTAATGTTGAATTATTTGGACCTCCTGATCCAGCTGAGAAAATATAGGATTGGTCAAATAATTGGAAGGTACCAATGAGCCCCATAATAATTACGAAGGACGTAACAGGCCGTAATTGTGGGACCGTAATATAGAAGAATTTCTGAATTGCGTTTGCACCATCAAGTTCTGCTGCTTCATAAAGTGAATCAGGTATATTTTGTAAAGCAGCTAAGTAGATAACCATATAAAATGGCGCAGTTGACCAAATATTCATGCCCATAATCGAATTCAAGGCAATTGAAGGATCATTGAGCCAGTTATAAGTTGGAAGACCAATGAATTCAAGTACTTTATTAATCAATCCATTTTGATTATACATCCACATAAAAATTAAGGTTAATACCGCAGAAGAAGTCAACGTTGGAAGGAAGTAAACAATTCGAAAAAACTTCTCTCCCTTCAATCCTGCGTTTAAAGAGGCAGCTAGGACAAGTGCCAAAATCGTTTGACATGGTACAACTATAAGTACATATTTTGCAGTATTCCAAAGTGCAATTTTGGCCCGATGGTCATCTAAAATATGTATGAAATTATCGAACCCAACGAATTGAAAACTAGTGGTACCTAGTAATTGCACTTTATGAAAAGCGAGAAAGATGGCATAAAAAATTGGACCGATAATAAAGAGTATTAAGACTAACAAAGTGGGTGACATAAATAAATATCCTTGCCCGGTCTCTCTCAGCATTTTTTTGGAAGACTTGCTTCTCATCTTCGTTCATCTCCTTTTAACAAGAGGTTCCAAGTTAATCAATTTTGCTAGAACTCTTTCTACCGACGATTACTAAAGTCCATCACCAGAAAGAGTTCTAACAAGTTAAGAAAAGCGCAAGCGCCCTGCTCATCCACGTACTTCCTTTCGGGACTTTGACTTATCATAGGGAGAAGTCCTGAAGTACGCTAGTCGATAGGCGCTGGAGCTAGTCACAGCAGACACTTTTCATGTCTAATATCCTTAGTAAATTTTATAACTTCTTACCTTTTGAAAAAGGAAGGGAAGTCCCCTTCCCTTTCCATTTCCATTATTGACCATCAATTTCTTTATTTGCTGTATCTTGTGCTTCCTTCAATGCTTTTGCAAGATCCTCTTTACCTAAGTATGCATTAACAAACTGGTTATTGAAGTTGTTGAAAATGATTGGTAAGTTAGAACCATTAGACCAAACTGTCGCATAAGGTGCTCCAGCAACAAGCGCTCCGCGAAGCTCATCTTTGTCATAACCTAACTTTTCAGCAACTGATTTGCGGGAAGGTAATTCGAATCCTTTACTTGTCCATGTTTCCATCCCTTCTTTACCAGTCAAATAGGACATTAATTCCCAAGCTGCCTCCTTCTTCTCAGAAGCTGCATTCATTACGTAAGCAACAGTAAATGCCATTGTACCTTTATTTCCATTTATCGTAGGAACTTCTGCCATACCGTAATCAATATCTTTAAACGTACTATCTAAGTATGGGATTGCCCAGTTCCCTTCAATAACCATTGCCGCTTTTCCTTGACCAAACATTTCTCCTGTCCAGTCTGCTCCTACATCTTTAGGCTGAGCAGCCGTTTTATCTTTTAAGTGTTGGTCTACATATGGTTGTAGAGCTTCAACTACTTTTGAATCAGCGAAATTGGCTTTGTTATCGACAACTACTTTTCCACCATGAGATTCAGCAATAAACAATGTTCTAGCTAACTCAGGATTCTGACCGAACCCATATACTTTATTACCTTTCGTCAATTTTTTAGATGCCTCAAGCAATTCATCCCATGTTTTTGGAACTTCTACACCAGCATCTTTTAACATTTTTTTGTTGTAAAATAACGCAAGTGTTGAATACCCTTTAGGGAAACCATAATATTTTCCATCTTTTTGGAATGCCTCAACTAATGGCTTTTCAAAATCTTCCACGTCAAAATCATCTTTAACATAATCATTTAAAGGCTCAACTACACCCGTTTCAATTAATGCTGGCGCTTCAACAGCATCAAGATAAAATACGTCTGGGCCTTCGCCGCCGATTAAACGTGTTTTCACTACATCCATGTATTGATCCGCAATGACTTCATGTTTCACTTTAATATTAGGATGCTTATCCTCAAAATCTTTTAATACCTGTTCTAACAACTCAGATTCTTCTGGAGATGATCCCCAGCCTGCAAGTGTAATTTCAACTTTTTTGTTATCACCTGTTTTATTATCCTTTTTGTCTGTACTTGCATCATTTGAACACCCAGCTAAAATCCCGCCTACTAATAAAGATGTAATTCCTAATGAAGCTATCCATTTCTTTTTTAACATTTTCTATACCCCTTTCATTTATAAAAATCCTCTATATAAGAGTGGTGAAACCTAGTTAAAATCTGCTTTTTCAAACATTATTTATGGATGATAACATCAAAATTGGTCGTATTCTTATCAACCGTTACATGAATTTCATTGTTGTCTCTAACAACACTTACCGAAATTTGTCCGCCCCCAACAGAAATGTTCTCTACCTTCAAAAAGTTCATCTCTTCTAGAAGGGTTGGTGTAAGATGAATTTCATTGTCTAAGCTGTTAGGAAATAATCCTAATAATGATTGGATAAAGACAAGAGGTGTACCTGCTGCCCATGCTTGCGGTGAACAAGCAACCGGGTATTTTATTGCTTTGCCTTTTTCCTTTCCGTAACCACAATATAGCTCTGGGAGTCGGTCGTATTCAAAATAGGCAGCTGCCTCAACTAAACCATTAATTACTTGCTTGGCGTCATGCTGATACCCAAGTTTACTCATTCCGAGTAAAATCATACTGTTGTCATGCGGCCAAATACTGCCGTCATGATAACTCATCGGATTATAGCCTGCTTCTCCTCCCCCCATTGTACGAATCCCATAGCCTGAAAACATTTTTGGAGAAAGTAATGTTTTTACTACCGCATCAGCTCGATCTTTATTTAACATACTTGAAAATAATACATGACCTGGATTTGATGTGATCGTACCTACTTGTTTCTTCTCTTTATCGAGAGCAATTGCATAAAACTGGGTATCTTCCATCCAAAAAGATTGATGGAATTTTTCTTTTAACACTTCGGCTTCGTTTCGAAGCTTTTCTGCTTTTTCAATATCACCAATTTTTTCATATAATCCAGCGATCCCTATTTTCCCTTGATACACATAGCCTTGAACTTCGCTTAACGCAATTGGTGCTTCTCCATAGTCGCCATTACGATGAACAATTGAATCACCAGAATCCTTCCAGCCTTGATTAGCAATTCCTTTAGCTGATTCTTGGTAATATTCAACAAATCCATCACCATCACGATCTCCGTATTGATCAATCCAATTGAGTGCGCTTTCAATATGATCCTTCAACTGCACAAAGAATTCCAAGTCTCCAGTCCATTTCACATATTCCGTTAGCAGGACTAAGAACAGTGGAGTGGCATCAATCGTACCGTAATATGGAGTAAACGGAATTTGATTGGTCATTGCCAGTTCACCATATCGAATTTCATGCATAATCTTTCCAGGCTGTTCATCCCGATATGGATCTACCTTTTTCCCTTGTTTGCTTGCTAATGTTAATAATGTTCCTTTAGCAATTTCCGGGTTAAACGCTAACATTTGCAATGCCGCAATTAAACTATCTCTTCCGAATGGAACACCGAACCATGGAAGTCCTGCGACAGGAAACTGACCATAGCCTAAATCGGTTAATAGTACTTTTAAATCTGAAATTCCTCGATCAACAAGACGTTGAAGAGGCTGATGGTCTGTTTGAACTTTTGTAATTTTTTCTCCCCATTTTATAAACGAGTGTTCAAGCTTTTGAATAGCAACCTCTCGCGGAATGATTTCCTTAACATCCAAGTCACCAATTTGTGGTTGAATCATCATTGTAAATCTTTCTTCCTCGGCATGATCCAATTGAAAGTCAAATGCAATATCTCCTTGAGATGAAACAGACTTTGCTTTTTTATCCCATGTCACTTTAGTGGCACGTTTCACATTGTCTGCACCTATGTAATGATAGATTAGTGAATTATCCTCTACAGTTTGACCTGTACGATGTCCAATGTCCCCTGTTTGAAATCCCCTGACGATGAACATATCAGAAAAATCAACATCCATATGAACACTGATATCAAAGGAAATAGGCTTTGGATAATAATTTTTTACTTTAATAGATTCATATAAAACATCATCATATATAAATCGAGAGCGTTCTATCTCAACTGATTCACGCCATAAAATTAATTCATCATCGTTTTCTATATGAGGATTTGTAAGCAAGATCGTTGCCATGAAATTTTCCTCTGCATTTGATGATAATAGTACAGGATCTTCACCATTTATTTTCAAATCCAGTTTACTTAAAAAACGTGTATCTTTCGTATATAATCCCATGCCATAATAATGGTTTTCAGGAACGTTTCCTTTCGTGTCCGTCAGGAAAAACAAATCATTTTCTTTAATTACTCGATAATCCACGCTGATCCTCCTATAGTTGTTTTGGTTAGAATTATTTTCCAAAACGTTTCGGTTTTTTTGCGAAGGTTTGACAAATAATGTAGCTTAATGATGTAACTCAAATCAATTGCTAATTATTTATCAATTTTTCTTATTTGAGTATCCAAAACGTTTCGGATTTTTGAAATGAAAGCTATTTAAAACGAAACTTCTTTTAAAGTTATAGCTCAAATAGATTTCGTTGATTCTCGTATTCTTAATTCAGTTCCTAATGTAACGACATGGTTGTCTGTTCTACCTTCAAGGATATCTAGCAATAATTTTGTTGCTTCATATCCCATTCGAAAGGTGTTTTGTGAGATGGTTGTTAATGAAGGTGTCACATAGGAAGCAAGTATTATATCGTCAAATCCTACAATTGATAGCTCTTTTGGGACTTCTATTCCCATCTTTCGAGCTGCCTTTATGACTCCTAAAGCCATTAAGTCACTTGCACAAAATACAGCTGTCAATTCTGGATGCTCCTTCAAAAGCTTCAGTGCTGCTTGTTCAGCTGCCTCCTCACTAAATTCACCGTTCGCAATCCATTCGTTTCTAATCGGCAAATTAGCCTTTTGAAAAGCATCTTTATAACCTTGCAAACGTTGTTGGCTGACAAACGCAAAATCATGTCCGTTAATCAACCCTATGTTTGTATGACCAGAATCTATTAAATGTTGAACCCCTTTTTTTGCTCCTAAAACATTGTCAGTAGTTACATAACCAACATTAGGAGAGGTAAGTGGGATATCAATCAATACACAGGGTATTTCACTTTCTACAACTTCTTTTAAATAGGGATCGTCCGTGCGAATACCTTGGATAATCACACCATCCACTCGGCGTTCTTTACAAAGCTGAGTATACGTTTTTTCCCTCTGCTTCGTAGATGTTGTACTAAATAATACAAGATCGTAGTCACTTTCACCGACAAATTCATTTATTCCAGATAACATTTCAAAGGTAATATTATCCTTCGCACTCGATTTATTTAAACCTGAAACAAGTAGACCAATTGTTTTGGATTTATTCATTACTAGACTACGTGCAAGAGTATTTGGGCTATAGTTCAATTCCTTTGCTACTCTAAGGATCTTTTCCCTTGTCTTCTCACTAACATCCGAATATCCATTTAACCCTCTTGATACCGTGGTGACTGACACACCAGCAACTCTTGCAATATCTTTTATTGTTGTCAATTTCAAAAAGCCTCCAAAACGTTTCGGATTTATTAATTGATTGTATTCTACAATATTACGAAAGCGATTTCAATATTTTTTGTAAAAAATATTAATGGGACTGCAAATAAGCATATCTGCTTTTCTAGAAATATACAAATTACTTCTCTTTACTTTTTAGCATTAAAGCTTATATCATAAACGGGTACTAAGTGAAGGATCAATCCTTTTATTTGAAACCATTTATCTTTTAAAATGGCTTCAATATCATTAATACAATAATAACAAGAAAAATAGCATTCTCTACGTTCTCATATCGGAAGAGTTCTTTTGATAAACGGTAATACTCTTCTGGAATTTTTTCTTCTTTATATGATTCTAATAATTCTTTAATAGGTTTTGATTTACGTGATAGTACAAGCGGCCCCATTGCCAGCCCTATAAAAAAGAGAATTAGGCTGGTCAAATACCATCCCATTTGAAAGAGACTTGGATTTAATGCTCCCATTAGTAAACCTGTCACTAATAAAAGTGTTCCCCCAATCATAACAAAAAAATGCAAATCCCTTCTAATTCCATAAGCTTGTCTTAACTCTGTCATCGTCTTTGCTGACTTCGCAATTCTTGTTAAAATGAACCCCGGTCCCATTCCTAATATTGCAGAAAATATGTGTATAAAAATAAGGATTTTATAAATTACCAATTGATACCCTCCGCCTAACAAATTCCACGATAAAAACATTATAAACCACTTCTTGGTGTCAGGCACCATTTATGCAATTTTCGTAATATTTATTCGCCATTATGAATAAAAGGTTTCAGACGCCAAAGTAAATCCTATATAAACAGCTGTTCCCCACATGACTATTGCTGAAATTTTATTTAATATAGATAAAAAACGGCCTGTTTTATCGATCTTCCCTATTAATCTACCGGCAATTCCAAGTCCGGTAAACCACAACCATGAAACTAGAATACATACGACTGCAAATGCCACTTTTTCAATTCCAGCATATTTTAATGAACTTGTTCCTATCACACCAACTGTATCTAGAATCGCATGCGGATTTAATAATGATACTGACATTGCAAAAGCAATTTGTTTTTTCGGAGTAAACAAAATATCTTTTTTCTTCTCATCAACTTTAGGTGTAACTTTCCAGATAACAAAACCCATATAGACTAAAAAACAAATACCCGCAGAAAGAAGGACTGCTTTTAGCCAATAATATTCAAGTACGACCACTGATACCCCTAAGACCGCTAAAGAAATTAATAAAGTGTCACAAATGGATGCTGTGATGATCACTGGTAATGCCTTTATAAACCGAGGATGAACCGCTCCTTGATTAAAGACAAATACATTTTGTACCCCTAACGGGAGAATTAATCCGAATGCTAAAATAAAACCATGAAGAATTGCTTCTAACATATTTACTCCTCCAACTTGAGTATTTCTTACATTGTAAAAGAAAAGATTATGTTGGTCTCCAACCATTTGGTTGGGATTTTATCCAACCAATCGTTTATAATATTAAAAAATGGGAGGAATGATTCTTTAATGTCAATAGAATGGATGTTAAACAAGTCATCTTCAATTCCACTACATAAACAAATATACGAATATATTAAAAGAAAAATAATGAATGGTGAGTGGTCAGTGGGAACTAGAATTCCTCCACAACGAGACCTAGCTGAAAAATTCCAAGTAAATCGAAGTACTATTGTCTATGCGCTTGGAGAGCTGGCAGCTGATGGATTAATTGAATCAAAGGTTGGAAAAGGAACCGTTGTTGTAAATAACACTTGGAGTTTAATGGCTTCTACTCCACCACCCGATTGGAATAGTTATGTAAAGTCAGGTTTTTATCATCCCAATATACAAATGATTCAAGAGATTAATAAGGCTGAATCTAACCCGAACATTATTCGCCTTGGGACAGGTGAGCTATCTCCCAAATTACTGCCTACTGAAAAGATGAAACAAATCTTTATGAGTAAATCTTCCACCAAGCTTTCTTTAGGTTATTCGGAACCAAAGGGGAGCATCTTCTTAAGAGAAATAATAAGTGAATATTTAAAATCGAAGGGGATAGACGCATCTCCTTCTTCAATATTGATTGTATCGGGAGGACTTCAAGCATTACAATTAATCTCTTTCGGTCTTTTACACCGGGACTCAACCATTTTTCTCGAATCTCCTTCCTACCTTCATTCCATCCATGTCTTCCAATCAGCAGGAATGAATTTGCTTGGAATTTCTATGGATGATGAAGGGATTCAAACTGAAGAGATAGGAAGATTAAAAAGACAGCATAACGGAGCATTGCTCTATACCATTCCTTCCTTTCACAACCCAACAGGTATATTAATGTCTTCAAATAGACGAATGGAGTTATTGAACGTTTGTAAAAAAGAAAGATTGCCAATCATTGAGGACGATGTTTATGGAGACTTGTGTTTTGAACGTATACCACCCAATCCTTTAAAATCTCTAGATAACCAAGGGCTTGTATTATACATGGGGAGTATGTCTAAAACCCTAGGACCTGGTTTGAGGATTGGTTGGATCGTTGGTCCTGAACCAGTGATTGATCGTTTATCAGATATTAAAATGCAAACCGATTATGGATCAAGTTCTTTATCCCAATTTGCAGTTGCAGAATGGCTGTCGAGCGGGCAATATCATGAACACATTAAAAAAATACGAACAGAATTGACTTACCGACGGGACTTTACTCTTGCTATACTTAATAAGTATTTTAAAGAATTAGCAACGTGGAATAAACCAAAAGGCGGTTTTTATATTTGGCTTACTATCCATAAACACATTTCAGTTTATAAATTATTTGAAAAAGCACTGAAAGAAGGAATTTTATTAAATCCAGGGAATATTTACGATCGAAACGATCAACACCATCTTCGAATCTCTTATGCATATGCACCTCTCCACCAATTAGAGAAGGGACTAATTAGAATTGCCGAACTCATTCAGGATCTCTAATTACTGGTTTTAGCTCATCCCTCCAAAAGGTATCAGGTTCTAGGACCTGATACCTTTTTTCTCACAACTTCAAACAATAATGCTAAGCCAACTCCCCCACCGCTTCCGATCGCAGCAATAGCATATGTTATATCACTTCTTCGTTGGACTTCATAAAAAAGACGTGTTACTAAAATGGCACCGGAAGCCCCATATGGATGACCTAAGGTTAAAGCTCCTCCCAGTACATTTAATTTTTCGTATGGGATGGATAGTTCTTGAGCACATGCTACAATTTTTGAAGCAAATGCTTCATTTATTTCAATTAAATCAATATCTTCTATTGCTAATTCGTTTCTTTTTAGCAATTCCTGAATAGCAGGGGCAGGGGAAAATCCTGGAAAATTAGGATGAACACCAGATACCTGGCTATCCACAAAGCGTAAAACAGGCTCATAATCAAATTGATTTGCAAAGTTTTCTTCCATAATTAATACTGCACAAGCACCATCATGAATTCCGCAGCTGTTTGCTGCAGTAACTGTACCAGCTTCCTTTTTAAAAATTGGTCTTGCCCGTTTCAGCAGCTTCTTCATATCTCTTCTTCGAAAGAACTCTTCATCAGTTTCGATTTGATTAAGCTTTAATATTTCATGTTGATAAAAGCCAAGTTCGTATGCATTTATGCTTCGCAAATAGCTCTTAAATGCATACTCATCTTGTCTTTCACGTGAAATTCTATATTTCTCAGCTACGTATTCAGCAGCAACTCCCATATCTGGATCACCAATATGTACTGGTGAAAATTGAGCACGATTTTTGAAAGGGGACGTGCTCGTGCTTTCTACTCCACCAGCAAGATAACACTTGCCTGCGCCACCTTGAACGAAATAACAAGCTGTTCGGATTGCTTCCAAACCAGCACTGCATTGTCTATCAATAGTCATACCTGGGATAGTAAGTGGTAGCCCTGCTTCTAATGCTGACAATCTAGCTATATTACCGCCAAGACCTACGATATTCCCTACTATTACATCATCAATCTCCGTTTCTATATCTTTAGCTAAATGCTGTAAAAGAGGGGCTGCTAATTCATGTGGTTGAAAGGAACTTAGAATACCGTTTTCTCTCCCAATCGGAGTTCGTTTCGCCTTTACAATCACAGCCTTTTTCATGAAAGCTCCCCCTGTTCTATTATCTCTTTCACTTTGGATCTAGCAATCTTACCACTAGTTGTAAGTGGAATTTGGTCGACAAAATACCATTTACGAGGTACTTTATACGAAGCGAGCATTGTCTTACAAAATTTTCTTAGTTCCTGTTTAAGAGCTTTTCCCTTTATTACAGCTGCCACAACCTGTCCCCAATAACGGTCAGGTAATCCAATTACTGCTACATCCTCAACCTTTGGATGCGAGGAAAGAACCGCTTCAATTTCTTCAGAGAAGATATTCATTCCACCATATAAAATCATATTTTTTTCACGGCCCATAATATATAAGTAACCTGACTCGTCTACATACCCCATATCATGTACCGTGCTCCACCCATCCTTATCTTGGATGGACTGAATTCTTTGACAATTTGTCTCAATATATCCCATAAATACCATATTACTTCTTACAAATATTTTTCCTGCTTCATATGGGCTCGCTATGGTTCCATCTTTTTTTCTTATCTGAATCTCTACGTTATAACATGGCCTTCCAACTGAACCAGGTCTTTCAATATTTTCTTGATTGGATAGGACAGTTACGAAGCTAAGTTCACTCGCTCCATAAAATTCATACATACAAAGATTTGGAAACATCTTTCGTATTCTCTGCTTTGAATCAGGTTCCCATTTAGCACCGGAGGAAATGATTGTTACTTGTTTTTCTATGACATCTTTTTCTTTTAAAATAGCTTCAATCATCGTTGGCACTAAATATATGACAGTAATCGGATACTCTTTCAATAGTGATAGTGTCATGTACGGAGTGAATTTTTCTAATAAATATATCGTCCCGCCTAAGAATAACGTACTAATGGCACCGTACAAAAAATGCGAATGAATAAGTGCACCAGGAATGACCACATGCTCGTTATCCTTCATTTGAAAATCATATGTATTACATTCAAAACTTGCCGCCCAAGAGGCATGAGCTCTTACAAATGCTTTCGGCTCGCCTGTTGAACCAGATGTAAATCCCATGTAGAATGGATGCTCCCCACTGAGATGAGCAGTATATTCAATTGGAGATTGATCTATTTCCTCTATGCAATCTTCCCAAAAAACTACATTAGAATTGGATACCAACTTATCTTTCATATTCCTTGTAGTAATAATTATTGAAGGTGAACAAAGTTTCATTCGTTTTTGTAATTCTTCGTCTTGCCATTTTACATCAAGTGGAGCAACTATCCACCCTGCAGCGGAAGCGCCAGCAAAAAGTTGTAAGAAAGGAATCCCGTTATGCATAAGGATAGCAATCCTTTTACAACTTACCTGAAGAGATGTTAGCCAGTTTGCCGTTTTACAAATTAGTTTAAACCACTGATCATAGCTTATCTTGTGATCTTGAGTATGAATGGCAATTCGATCGGGATGTTGAAAACGATGATTCGAATATGTATGTGTTATCGTAGCCATTTCAATTCTCCTTTTAAAAAAGATATTAGTAAAAAGAGACACATCATAGTGTCTCCTTTTCCTTGTAAGTGTGAATCTTTAATGCTGGTGATTTTCTTAATTTATAAACTAAAAAAGTAGCAATCACCGCTTTTATTATATCGCCAGGAATATAAACTAGACTTAGCTTGATTGCTTGTAAAAGAGGAATGTTCATTACAAATGACTGAACTGGTACTCCGAACACATAAAGTAAAAATACTCCTACTAATAAGTTCGTGACTAAAATTTTTATAAAGCTTAGAACTCGGATACGAGAAATAATAAATCCAAGCAGGAAGGCAATAATAATATATCCAAATAAATAACCAGCGCTTGGTCCTACAAAAACACTGATTCCACCTCGCCCACCAGATAGAAGTGGCATGCCTGCTGCAACTAGAAGTAAAAATACAATCTGGCTCCAAGCTCCTAATCTAGCTCCTAATACACCGCCAGCAAGCAGGACTCCTATATTTTGAAGTGTGATAGGGACTGGTGTAAAGGATAAAAAAATGGGTGAAACAAGCCCCAGTGCCCCCATTATGGCAGCAAATAATGCAATATATGTAATATCTCGTACTTTCATAATGTCCCCCTTTTGAAATTTCTCTCTCCGTGAATACATTATTAATTTTATTCTCCGTAAAAATATATGTCAACCTAAATTTATTTTAGGTTGACATAAAAAAATCCATCATACATTCCATAAGGGAAAACAACTTTCATTTTATGACGAGGAAAATTATAAAAGAAAACATAAAAATAGATCCCTAAACAACGGATATTTTACAAGATTAATTGAAACAAAAAGCGAACAGTACCATGCTGTTCGCTTTTTGAAAAAGATTTTTGTTCGGATAGAATCTTTTTTTATTGAGAAAGGAGTTGGTTGTTTTTATTAATATCGGTGGATTTTAATTTCAAAGTAGCATTGGTGAGGATATTGTCTTCGACGTCATACGGCGGGGCGCCTTTTCCACCATTTATTGTATCAATCCCTACTCTTTTAACTTTAGCAGTTATTCTATTTCCTTTTATCGTTGCACCGAAAACGTTGGTTGGATTGTTTTGCCATGAATCTCGTCCAATCTGGATGATTGCGTGATCTACTTTTACTTTTGTAACATCGTTAATCGTATTGTTTAGTACATTAATGTTTTTTGCTTGTAACGCTACTATAATTGGATTGGTTTCATCTTTGTCAAAATTAAAAGTAGAATTTTGAATGGTAGCTTCTGTTTTTAAGTCATACGTGTAGAATGTTGTATTTTTAAATGAGCAGTTATTTAATACGATTTTCCCTGGACTATCTAATTCGAATATTCCATTATTTGTTGTACAATTACTATAGACACCTAATGGCAAACTCATTTCAGGTGAATTAATAAAGTCAACATGATCATATACATTATTAACATTGCCTTCACCACTTAGATCATTATTTCCTTTTAATGTAATGTTTGTTAACTGTATTGGTTCTCCGTAAACCTCTATGCCGCCTTTAGTTGTTGACCCAGTGGAAGATTGAAGCACAATATTGGAAACTTTAATTCCATCTCTATCTGTTTGAGTAAATCCTATTCTAGAATTGGTTCCTTCAATACCGTCGACAATATTATTTGTTCCTCCATCAAAGCTTGCTGAGCTGGAGACTAGTTTATTGTTAAGAAACTTGGTGTTGTTCCATGTGACAAAATTTGTGTGATCAAATGTGTTGTTCGTTACAGTCGCACCATCATACGATGGATTAATGGAGAAACCGACACTACTCTCTCCATTTGGTCCAAAATAATTTTCCTCTACATTTGCATTTCCACCATATGAAAAAACCATATGAATGATATTATTATTAAATTGATTTCCTTTAATTAGGGTGTTAATAGCTGGGTAAAATCCAGGTTCTATATCTATTCCGCTTTGAGGGGCAGTGCCATTAGTATCGTGTATTGTATTATTGATAATTTGTATAACGTCAGATGCACCTACCGTAATGCCTTGACGTCGATTAAATCCAATATCACAATTTTTGATCGTCATATTTTCGGTAACAGCGACCGTCATCCGATTTACTTGGACACCTTTTGTAGAGTTAGAATTAAAGACAACTCTGAAATAGTCGGCATCATTTGGAATGTGAGAATACCCCCATGTGGAGTTAAAATGTTGATCTTTATCAGCTTTTATAAAGCTACCGTCTTTGCGATAATAGAAGAGATCATAATATCCTTCAACCCCCTCTGGCAGCCACATCATCAAATTTCTATAATGATCATTTTTATATATTGGATTACTGAAATTCTCTACCTTATAATTGTTAGAGCGAATTTTTCCTTTTTGCGATATTGGGGCTCCGTTATCGTCTATTCCACCTAATTCGAGATCTTTTGCAGTAATATATTGGCCATATATTGTCGTTCCATCCATTATAATTCCGTCACCCGTAAATTTTTCAATTTTTACTCCGTCAATGACAATGTTTTTCGGTCCTTCTGTTCTTATTCCATACCCCCATTCATGTGTCCCATCTGTATCAGGCCCTTTTTGGGAATAGTCATGAGTATCTCTATCTCCACTAAGAGTTCCTCCTGTAATAGTTATATTTTCCACATCTGGACCGAGATAAATAGTAGAATATATCTCAAATCCATTTGTTTCTTTTTTTATTTCAGTATTGTCACTTAATAACAGCGTCATATTACTTACCAGATTAATTCTTGCATCTGGGTCGTCTTCTTGAGTTCCTTTAGCGATGAGATAAGTTCCATCTGGAATCTTAACTGTATTAAAGCCATTATCTATTGCCCATTTAATTGCGGAATTGATTCCTTTAGTCGTTTGAATCCCATTAGTTCCATTATTGTAAACTCTCCATCTACTTAGTTCTAGTTCATAGATAGGGTTATTTGTTACATTTTTTCCCATTTGTCCTTGAGAATTGACACTTGGTTTAGGTCCTCTATTATCCATTGTTAAATACCCCACTAGCGATACTATTATAACTACTGATAGAATGATCCATTTTTTCATTTGAAATTTCCTTCTCAAGATTTATGACATATAATCCAAAGTTAGAATCTATTTTCTCCCTGAGATTAAATAAATGACTGTCCCTCATCATTTTTGCCAACCTTTCTGAACTTTTTTATGAAAATATCCAAGCTAGACTTTTATAAAAATTCATTTGGAGAAATATGATTTAATTTACTTTTTAATATATTCCCCTTACTCCTTTTATATGAAAAAACAAACGGACTTGCTTATGCATTAACACTAATTTTACAAAATGGGACACGGGGTCAGGTTTATTGTCCCGTCTATTAGTTTGATAGTTTATTGATTTGAATGAAAGTCATAAACAGATGGCCTAAAAATAAAAAAGCCTTTTCTCCGTAAGAGATTAGGCTCAGTCGAATATCATATTGATTTATATTAGATTTATTTACTTTTTTATTCTCATTTTGAAAAAGAATATATCGATTCATACGTTAATTTTTGTTTTAAAGACTTATCATCTAAAAAAGAAGTGTGCAGTACTCTCCATTATATGTTATTCATAATTTCACTGGGACAAGGGACCTGACCCTTCGTCCCAAAATTTCATAAAAAAATCCTTTGTTTCGTTATGAGTAAGCACGTTCAAAACATTTTCTTTTTTTATGAATTGAATATTGTTTATTTCATTATCTATTGGTTTAAGGTCCGTCAAATCTCCTAAATATTCAAGGTGAAACATTGTTGTTTCTTGTCCTTGGTATCCAATTTTTTGTTGCAAATGTAATGGAAAATTGAAGTGTATTTTTTCATGGAATTGTTTGATAAATTTGTAGTTTGTTGAACCAGTTTCTTCCTTAAGTTCCCTTAATACAGTTTGCTTTAAATCAGCTTCATCTTTTTTTACTCCACCTTTAATAAAATCCCATTCCCCTTGAATATCTTCTTTTCCTACATCTGTGTTTATTTTAACTTTATGAACAATTAAAAACTTATCATTATAGGTCACAATAGCACCTACAGCTCTTCTAATCATTAGTAATGACCTTCTCCTTCTGAATAACAGCTTTCCTATGGGAAATATCTCCTTCTAAAACAATCCTGTTTCCATTGCCACTCATTTCAATAACAGTAAGACTGGTATCATGAATAAATGGAGGATCCCATAATTTTTCAAGTGGAGTATTTTTGAAGAGAGCCAATATCATTTTTATTACAACTGAATGGGTTACAATTAGAATATTTCCAGAGGTGTTTTGTTCCTTAATAGTATCTATAGCTTTTAAAACTCTAATCTGCAAATCTATAAAGTTTTCACCATTGTCCGAATGGTATAAATGTGGGGCATTCCAAAATAGATGATACTCATTTGGATAATGATCAATAATATATGATTTTGTTTTTCCTTCCCATTCTCCCATATTAATCTCTTTAAGTTTTTCGTCATATACAATAGGAATATTTTTGATACCACGAATTAATTCAGCTGTCACACGCGTTCTTTTACTGGGGCTCGAATAAATTGCCTTAAACTTCACCTCTTTTAGCCTTCCTCCTAATGATACCGCATTCCCAATACCATTCTCAGTTAATTCCGAGTCTCCCCAGCCTTGCATTCTATTTTGTATATTCCACTCTGTTTCCCCATGTCTTGTTATATAGAGAGTGAGCATTTTCAAAGACTCCTTTCTCTTCAAAACAACTTCTAGTATTTCGTCATTTGAAATCTTATAGTCCATTAGGATTTTTGCTTTCGACCCTTTTAAATTTTAATGTTTTAAGAATAGATAAATAATAGGAAACATAACTTTTAGTAGTTTCCTAATAGTTAATCAAAAATAGTTAAAACTGTACACTAAATCCATTAAATTTATGGATTCCTGTACCGAATTTTGTAAGTTCTTTTTCTCTCAAGAACTTATCTGCAATTTTCACTTCTTCTAAAATTTTTGGCTTAATCCCCAATGTATTATGCGAGCCGTAAACCATTGAAACATTTGGTATCTCTGATATTTTCTCCAATGAATTAACTAAATCAACAGGATTGGTTGAAGGATAGAATGCATAAATAGGGGTTTCATCATAAAGCAAATCACCCGTAAATAAATAACCATTTGTTTCATCAAAAGTGGATATATGACCAGGAGAATGTCCTGGAGTATGAAAAATAATTAATCTTCTGTTCCCCAATTCAAATATATCCCCATCATTTAATAAGCCTGTGGGTTCACCTTGAAAGGGTTTGAATGTACTGGGATTAAACGTTTCTGGTGTTGGAAATGTTATATCTCTACTAATATCTTTTCTTATTTGTTCGATTGATAAGCCTTTAATTCCATTTACTAACCAATCTTTATCTCCCTCATGGACATATATTCTTTCGAATTCTCCATGACTTCCGATATGGTCAGTGTGGACATGGGTAGTGAAAACATCAATCGGTAAAGTAGTCAATTGGTCCGTAATTCTCTTTATTTTGTCAATTCCAAGACCTGTATCAATTAAAACTGCTTTTTCTTCACCCAATAATAAAAATGAATGTACTTTTTCCCAATGACCGTATTCACTAATTGCAAATGTTTTCTTATCAATCGTTTGTACTGTAAACCATAAATCCTTAATCATAAAAAGCCTCCAAAATTTTACTTTGCTTTACTGCTACTTCAAAATAACCAAATTTCCTTTGCTAATAAGTATTACACATTGAATTTTGATAGTCGCAAACTGTTATAGGCGTCTGTAATTTCAAATACAAATGATGTTAATAGAAATTCTTTAATATGTTGTATAGTGCTTTCATTATTACGACAGCAGGTAATTTATCCCCACTACTGTCAATTTAAGAAGTAGATATTTTATTAGGGATTTTTTAAAAAATAATCCACTTTTCCCCAACTCGATAAACTATTTTCATAAATAAGTATTCTTTTCTAAGTGAGATAAATCCTTCAAGGGACAAGGGGTCTGGTCCATTGTCCCACCCCGTTGTCGAAAGAGATTGTTGAGAACTATTAATTTCTACCGCTATAAAAAATCTTTTCCTAAAAGATAAAATAATAGGTCAGAGGAGCTCCATTTCACTTTTTAATGCAAATATAGAGTGTATGTATTTCCAATTTATTGTATAATTAAAGAAAATATTTTAAATGTTTTAAATACTCAAAAGGAGGGCTATGTATGAATAAAATTGCTCTTTATATTTTACCGGCAATAATAATTTTAATTGTTGGATATGTATCTTTTACGGATGTTTTATTTCAACAAACAGACCATAAATATTTCTTTATTTCACTATTAATTATTTATCCAGCTATATTTCTTATCCATGGTGTAATTACTGCAATTTTAAAAGGAAATATTTATATATCGTTAGGTATTTCTACTCTAGGGTTTTTAATTACCATTCTAATATGGGCGAACAGTAGCGCAATTGGTTATATTTTGGTTTATCTTCTATTGGGATTTTTGGGTTACGGGGCAGTACTCTTCTTTCAAAAAGGAAAATAGCCAATACGATACAGAGCACAATTTGTTGCTCTGTTTCATATTGGCTAAGTTTAGTTTATTTCCTCGAAGATTCTTTATCAAAAAATCTCTCTTTAAATAGGACATGGGACCTTAAACCTGCTCACTTATTACAAGCCTTAGTTTCTCAGTTTCTAAATCTACTTTTCGAATTATGCTGTCAATCACATCTATTAATGAATGAAGAGCATCCTGTACGAACCCATCCTCAAATTGGTGTAAAGGTTCTGGTAGTTCATCCTCGTCTAAAATAAAGTAATCACCATTAGGAAACACCAAAATATCAATAATTAAATCTTCAAAGGATACCATCTGATTTGTTACAGTTGTATGCCTAACGATATTAAAATACGATCCTAAATAATTCCCTCTACTATCTATCCAATAATATGCAAATGTATAACTTCCTTTTGGGATAGTTAATTCCTTTTGGGATAGTTAATTCCTTTTGTCCAGCTATCATTGTAAATGATTCTTCTATTTTATGTAAAAGCATGATCTTATGATGTTCAATTTTTAGAAGTCTACAATGATGGTCTACAGCGGTAGAATCATAGCGTATTTTTCTTTCTATGATGCTCTTATCTTTATGCATCATCATATTTAACATACTAATAGCCACCTTCCAACATACACTCTTAAACGAACTAGGAATTTGGTTTTTAAGATGTAAGTAATAATAAATCTACTATATTACATCTATTATTCTATCAAATAATTATAAATGGAGGATGAGTGACCAAGTCCTCGAAGGATCACTCTATAGAAAAAGCAATACTATGTCCCAATAATGTTATAAGATTGTCACAACCAGTTTTCCCAATTTAAAGGTAATAGGAGTACACTAGAAGTGTAGAATCAAATATTTAATAAACTGGAGATGACCATAATGAAAGCATTGAGATGGCATAATGTTAAAGATCTACGTTTAGAAAATATTGAAGAACCAAGTGCACTAAAAGGCAAAGTAAAATTAAAAGTTGAATGGTGCGGGATTTGCGGTAGTGATTTACACGAATATACTGCTGGCCCTATCTTTATTCCTACTGAAACACATCCATTAAGTGGTGATAAAGCTCCAATCGTTATGGGACATGAATTTTCTGGACAAGTTGTTGAAATAGGTGAAGGGGTTACAACTGTTCAAGTTGGTGATCGTGTAACTGTTGAACCAATCTATGCATGTGGTGAATGTGAAGCATGTAAACAAGGAAAATATAATCTTTGCGATAAAATGGGATTCTATGGCCTATCTGGAGGCGGCGGTGGATTTTCCGAGTACGCAGCCGTACCTGTAGAAATGATTCATAAATTACCTGAAACTGTATCATTTGAACAAGGCGCACTTGTTGAACCATCTGCCGTTGCTCTTCATGCGGTTCGTCAAAGTAAGTTGAAAGTCGGCGACAAAGCAGCTGTTTTCGGAACTGGTCCAATCGGCTTACTTGTTATTGAAGCATTAAAAGCATCTGGTGCATCAGAAATCTATGCTGTTGAATTATCTGAAATTCGTCAACAAAAAGCAGAAGAACTCGGTGCGATCGTTATCGATCCTAAAAAATATGATGCGGTTGAAGAAATTTATAAACGGACAAATGGCGGTGTCGATGTAGCCTATGAAGTAACTGGTGTCCCACCTGTCTTGAAGCAAGCAATTCACTCAACAAAAATTAATGGCGAAACAATGGTTGTTAGTATCTTTGAAAAAGAAGCACCAATCCACCCTCATGATATCGTTATGAAAGAACGTACATTAACTGGTATTATTGGCTATCGTGATGTATTCCCTGCAGTAATCAGTTTAATGGCTCAAGGATATTTCCCAGCCGATAAACTAGTGACAAAACGAATTAAACTCGATGATGTCATAGATGAAGGCTTTGAAGGCTTACTAAGAGAAAGAGACCAAGTGAAAATCTTAGTAAAAGCTGAATAAATAAATGAAAAAACCAGATTCCCGTCGAGAATCTGGTTTTTTCGTAGAAACAGGGTTTATCGTCCCAATGCTAAGTTTAATATTTTTTGGTGAGAGTTATACAAAACCAGACATCATATATAATTTATAGAACGATACAAAAAACTTTTTACATAAATCGAATATCTTAAAATTACTAGAATTAAACACAAAAACTCGAAGTCAGCATAGACCGACTTCGAATTTAATTAAAATGGGTTAGTTGCCAAAAGACTTGCCGTTTTGACATAGACTCGTGGATTTAATTTTAATTGGGAAACGATAAATTCCGCAATATCTTCCGGTTGCATATATTTTTCATCATCGTTTTCAGCGATTAAATTGGTTTTCACAGCAAGCTCTGTAGCTACCGTGCTAGGAGTTAAGGCTGTTACCCGAATATTGTTTCTACGGACTTCTTGTGCTAATGATTCAGTTAAACCAATTACGCCAAACTTAGACGCACTATATGCACTAGATGTAGCAGCCCCGTTTAATCCATTAGTCGATGAAATATTAATAATATCTCCGCCACTTTTTTCAATTAATTGTGGAAGAACAGCACGTGTTACATAATATGTTCCCATTAAATTGACATCGATGATTTCCTTCCACTCTTCTGGACTCATTTCTAAAAGAGTTGCAAATTTTCCAATTCCGGCATTATTAATCAGAATATCTGCTGTACCCAACTCGCTTGTCAAATTTTCTATGGCTCGATCTATTTGTTCTAATGATGAAACATCAACTGTAGCATAAGCTACTTTAACTCCCAAACCTTCAACTTCACTTGCCACTTCCTTTAAAGACGCTTCTGTTCTTGCAAGCAACCCCACATTTACCCCTTCATTCGCTAATGCAGTCGCAATCGCTTTGCCAATTCCTCTTCCAGCACCCGTTATAAACGCAACTTTTCCTTTTAATGATTGTTCCAATATAAACAGCTCCTTTTCGTAAACTATCATTCCCTACTTTTTCATTATATTATTGCTGAAATCAACTTTTCTAAAATTATGCCTGCAATTTTTATCAAACGTGAAATTACATTAGTATAGTTTTTGATATTACTTTAACACAGTATTCACATAAAAAATAAATGAAGCCTATAATAAATGTCGAGTTGATTTCAATGAATGAGAATGCTTTGCTTGTGATCAATAGACATTCTAGATTTTCAAATTACACTGGGACAAAGAATCTGATCCCATGTATCACGCGTCTTATTTGTACATGAGACTGATCTGTTGTGCTAAATAGCTCGGACTATAAGGTGTTCCTTCTTGTAACCACCATGATAAGATACCAAGTGTTGAGGCAGCAATAGTCTCATTAGACACTTGGAACGATCTCCCTTTCATTTTTCGATCTTCTGCCCAAAAAATGACGATATCTAACAATATATCGAACACTCTTTTGCGAAAATCCTTGTTCTCCAGCATAACATTGTAGAGCCCTCTATTTCGATAAAAATGATCTAGAAAAGAGATAAGTTGGTCCCGGGGTGAGGGGTATCCTTTTTCATTTGATGGATTATCCTCGGATGGAGGCTTTAAAGTATTATACAACTCGTCAAGAACTTCATCGATCATTTGCTGTATTAAATCATCAATATCTTGATAGTGCAAGTAGAAAGTCGCACGGTTTAATTCAGCACGATCAGCAATTATTCGGACTGTTAAGTTGCTTTTATCATAATTTTCCTGGATTAATGAAATGAGTGCGTCTTTAAACATTCTCGTTGTACGTTTAATTCGGGGATCCATCTTTTTCTTCCCGTTGTTAGACATCCTATCAACCCTTCATCTATAATTTATAATTTTTACGACACTTATTCATCAAAGTGTTAATTAGTAAACACTTCTCTTAAAAGTGTAAATGGATATAATCATTATTCCCATGTTAGTATGTATTCATTGACACGATATCAATTAATCAACACTATGTCAATTAGTTTAAAAGATGAAAGGATCGAGTAATAGGTTATGGATCAATCGAATCAACAAATTAAAAAGGGGCTTCTTCTATTCGTCTTACTCTTTGGCTCATTTTTATCCATCTTAAATCAGACGATATTAAATGTTGCTTTACCAGATTTGATGAAGCAATTTGAGGTTTCTGCAACAACCATTCAATGGTTGTCAACTGGGTTTATGTTAGTGAACGGTATTTTAGTTCCAGTGACAGCCTTTTTAATGAAAAGATTTACTACTCGGCAACTATTCATCAGTTCAATGGCTTTGTTGTTAGTGGGAACTTTTATTAACGCCATTGCACCAAACTTCGCTTTTTTATTAACAGGACGGCTAATTCAAGCGGCAGGTGCCGGTATTATTATGCCTCTATTAATGATGGTTGTACTTGTAGTGTTTCCTGAGGAAGGCCGTGGAACTGCTATGGGATTAATTGGACTTGCAATGATATTTGCACCGGCAATTGGTCCAACTTTGGCAGGAGTTATTATTGAACATTTTTCGTGGCGCTGGTTATTTATCGGCATGTTCCCGCTTGTTGCCATCGTGGTTGCTTTAGCGTTCAAATATCTCGTAAATGTATCGGAAACATCTAAGTCAAAACTTGATATCATTAGTATCATTCTTTCAACAGCTGGGTTTGGTGGAATCCTTTATGGGTTTAGCATTGCTGGTGACAAAGGCTGGGGAAGTGCTTTGGTATTGAGTTATTTAGTTTGCGGTGCGATTTTTCTTATTCTCTTCTGCTGGCGTCAGCTTACCTCGACTGACCCATTGCTAAATTTACGAGTCTTCAAGGATCGAATGTTCACGATGACGACACTTATTCTTATTTTGAACACGATGGTTATGTATGCAGATATGATATTGCTTCCTATTTACCTACAGTCAAGCAGAGGATACACGGTCCTTGAAACCGGCTTATTGTTACTCCCAGGTGCATTATTAAATGCATTGATGTCACCCGTGACTGGCCGCTTATTCGATAGATTCGGTGCAAAACCACTAGCTCTTATAGGACTCATCTTTATTATTGCTGCATCATGGGGAGTTACCAATTTGAGTGAAACAACCAGTTACAGCTATTTGATGATAAGGACGATAATCTTACGCATTGGTATGTCTTTCCTGACAATGCCTATCACTGCTGCCGGACTGAATACCCTTCCGAAACACCTAAATACACACGGTTCAGCAGTTAGTAACACAGTTCGCCAAGTAGCGGGTGCAATCGGAACTGCACTGGTTGTAACGATTATGACAACTAAAACGAAAAGTCATGCTGCTAAGCTGATTCATTCTGCGGATATTCATTCCAAATCTCAACTGATTAAGGAATCTTCTATACTTGGCACGAGTGATGCTTACATGTTTACTGCCATTTTAGGTATCTTAGCATTTTTTGTAACTATATTTATGCCAAAAAGGAACGTGGGATCAAAGACAAAAACGGAGAGGCAGCACAATACCAAACCAGTTGAATGACGTTGACTTCAAAACTAGAAATCGAAAAAAATAAAAAAAGAAAACAGACAAATGAATGGAGGAATTTTTAATGAAACTTCAAAATAAAGTAGCAGTTGTAACAGGAGCAGCATCAGGTATGGGAAAGGCGATTGCAGAATTGTATGCGAAAGAAGGGGCTAAAGTCGTTGTAGCTGATCTTAACATTGAAGGTGCAAAAACGGTTGTAGCAGATATTACAAATAATGGTGGAACAGCTACAGCCATTCAAGTGAATGTGGCAAAATTAGAAGATATAGAAAACATGATTAATACAGCAGTAAATGAATATGGAACTTTAGATGTCCTTGTTAATAATGCGGGTATTATGGATGCATTTGAACCTGTTGGCGACATTAGTGATGAAAAATGGGATCTGTTATTTGATATTAATACTAAAGGTGTCATGCGTGCCATGCGTAAGGCGATACCTATCTTTTTAGAAAAAGAAAAAGGAATTATCATTAATATAGCATCAACCGGAGGATTAAATGGTGCTCATGCAGGTGCTGCTTACGTGGCATCAAAACATGCAGTTGTGGGAATTACAAAAAATACTGGCTATATGTACGCTCATAAAGGTATTCGTTGTAATGCCATTGCACCTGGTGGAGTAGAAACAAACATCGGTTCATCTATGAAAAATATTAATGAATTTGGTATTGGTCGTACAAAAGCGGTACAAAGTGTAATCCCAAGAACGGGTAAACCTGAAGAAATTGCACAAGTTGCCCTATTTTTAGCTTCAGATGAATCTAGTTTTGTAAATGGGACAGTAATCGTAGCCGATGCTGGCTGGACCGCTGCATTTTAATGGTTGGTGAAGTATTTCGTTATTTTGTCGACCAGTATCTTTTAAGATAAAAGAACGTAGAAAATAATGAAAGGCTGATCATTCGGCCTTTCCTCACTCAAATTATTTCCTTTCACTCCTTCTTGAGAGGTGATTTTAATATGATTTAAACTTCTAGATTAAGAAACTTCCTCATACTTATTAACTAATTGTTGAATAAGGAGGATCATGATGTATAATCATTATAAAACATACCAACCATATTTTAGACCATTTGATCCTTACTCGCCAATAAAGATCAAAACATCCTTCACCCCGCATAATTTATATATGGGGTATCAGCCGCCAAACCTTTCACGGTTAACTCCTGGTGAGGCGCAAAGATATACGACATTATGGAAACCATTATATAATCCTTATTACACTCCTTATGAACCAGCAACGAGAGGCAGTTGGAAATGGCAACCGTACCACGCACAAATGATGTTGCCTCACGAATTTTCTAGAAACCCTCTATTCGCTCGTATAGGAGATGAGTCCGCTCCACGTTTTCGTGTACCTGACCAAGGTATGTTACCTGAAACCGCCTATAAAAAAATCCACGATGAAATTGCTTTAGATGGCAATCCCAAACTAAATCTTGCAACATTCGTAACAACCTGGATGGAGCCTACCGCAGATCGCTTATATGCCGAATCATTCAACAAGAATTTGATTAATAAGGACGAATACCCTCATACAGCTGTGATAGAGGAGCGGTGTATACGAATATTAGCCGATCTTTGGAATTCGCCACACCCGCATAATACGATGGGTACTTCGACAATAGGATCTTCGGAAGCGTGTATGCTCGGGGGGCTGGCATTAAAGCGTCGCTGGCAAAACGAGCGCAAAAGACAAGGAAAGCCAATTGACCGGCCAAATATCGTATTTAGTTCCGCTGTTCAGGTTGTTTGGAAAAAATTCGCAAACTATTGGGACGTTGAACCTCGTTATGTGAACATTACCCCAGACCGTCCCGTTATGGATCCTGAAGGTGTACTCGCTGCTGTAGACGAAAACACAATTGGAGTAATGACAACTCTAGGGGTGACTTATACAGGCCTATATGAACCGGTTGCCGCAATATCAAAAGCCTTGGACGAGCTTCAGTCCAGAACGGGACTCGATATTCCAATACATGTAGACGCTGCTTCAGGAGGATTTATAGCACCATTCCTTCAGCCAGACATTATCTGGGATTTTCAGTTGGCCAGGGTGAAATCCATCAATGTTTCCGGACATAAATATGGATTAGTATACCCGGGCATTGGATGGATCGTTTGGCGTGAGGCTAAAGATCTCCCCAAGGATCTCATCTTTCATGTATCCTATTTAGGCGGGAACATGCCAACATTTGCTTTGAGTTTTACCCGTCCAAGCGCACAAGTACTCTTGCAATATTACAACTTTCTCCGTTTAGGAAAAGAAGGATACTATAAGGTACAAAAGGCTTCTCAATCAGTGGCACAATTCCTTAGTAAGGCAATTCATAATATGGAACCTTTTGAAATATTTACAGACGGATCGGATCTCCCAGTATTATCATGGAGGCTGAAAGAAGGATACACATCAAGCTGGAATCTATACGACTTGTCTAGTCAATTGCGCACATATGGCTGGCAAGTGCCGGCATATCCTTTACCCCCGAATATGGAAAATGTAACGATTATGCGTGTTGTAGTTCGAAACGGATTTTCCATGAACTTGGCTCAATTTTTCATGATGAATCTTATACAGGCCGTCTCATTTCTAGATTCCTTGAATAGGCCATTGCCACATGACACAAAATACGATATTGCATTTCACCATACTTGAAATGTTTATGTTGAGAGTTTGGGCTGACTTTTTATAGTCAGTCTTTTTTTGATAAAATAGAATCCATATTAACTGTGAGGTGTATAAATGATGGAAAATCTAATGTTTATTGAAACAGGGATGGGAATTGATGTTCATGGACAAAATATTACGAAAGCAGCCGTTCGTGCTATAAAGAATGCCATTCACTTTAATTCGATGCCAGGTATCCGATCTGTATTACCAGATAACAGCTTAGACAATATGGTCGTAAATGTAAAATTGGCCGTTCCTTGTGATAAGGAAAAACTGGATATTGATGCGGTAAAAGAGACTATCCCCTTTGGAAAAGTAACAGTGGAAGTAATGGACGGAGGTATGCTGACAACAAGCGGAATCGTTCTAGAAGAAAAAGGCGATAAAAATGATAAGATGTATATCGTTGTCGCATCCGTTGAGGTTGGCTATTAATGGATTTTAACTAATCATTTTTGTGGTTAACACCAATACATATTTACTCCTCTCTTTTTTACCAATTACCTAAAATTGGGCAGCCAAGGGTTTGGGCTGCCCTAAATATTTTCGTTAAAAGTAGTTCCTTTATTAATTTACCTAGTTTTCAACCAAACCATTTAATTTTACGAATATTGCAGCTTAATGACCATCTTTCCTTTTTTATCGAAAAATCCAGCTTTTCCATTCTTTCGGACATAGACAAAATCCCCAGAATAGATTGCCATACTATATTTTGGTTCAATTACAACTTTACCTTTATCATTAATAAATCCTGTTTTAAATGCGCCGTTTTGAATAGATTCAATTCGAGCCAGGCCGTTGCTGAATCTATCTAACATGGCATATTTAGGCTTTATTATTACTTTCCCATTTCCGTCGATCATTCCATATTTATTCTTAATGCCGACCCCAATTAGACCTTTACGTCCCATAGAAAATATCTCATTATATTTCGGTTTGACAATGATTTTCCCCTCTTTATTCATGATCCCCCACTTTTTATTATCATAAAAAAGGATATTGTTAGTAGAAGTGAGACTTACAAATTTATATACTGGCTTTACAATCATTCTTCCCTTATTATTCACAATCCCAGTTTTATTACCTACCATAACAAATGCAATTCCATTTCTGAACGGACTAATCCAATGATATTGAAATGGGATCACGGTCTTTCCTTTTTTATCAATGACACCATACTTTCCGTTCTTTTTGACAGGAACTAGAACATCTTTGAAGGAAGGGTAGGCAGCATGATAATAATCATAATCATCATCATCTATATCAAACTGGGGTTCTATCACTATTTTTCCTAAAGTATTTATGAATCCATATTTCTCATCTTTTTTCATTAGTGCTAAACCACTTTCGAAATTACTAATATAATCGTAGGAAGGTTCTATAATGATTTTTCCAGTTGTGTCAATAAGGCCGTTTTTACCGTTAACCGATACTTGAGCGGTCCCGTTGCGAAATGTACTTATCCGATCATAAATTGGTTTAACAATAAGCTTGCCTTTCTTATTAATAACTCCATACTTCTCATCTTGTTTGATGACAAAAACTCCCTCGGAAGACTCTGCAATTTCTGCATAAGTTGGCTTCAAAACGACTTTTCCTTTAGGATTGATCAGACCATATTTATCATTCATTCTAATAATAGACAGACCCTCATGGAAATAGTTGATTTCATCATAGGTTGGCGGCACAATCACTTTTCCATTTAGACTGGCCAATCCTACTTTTTGTCCCTTTTTAATATAAAGAATATTTTTATTCTCTAAATCATTTTCAATATCATCATATTTTGGTTTAATAATTACCTTCTCTTTGTTACTAATTAAACCTGCCTTCCCATTCTTTTGAAAAAAGAATATATCTTTTGATATAGGAAAAACGATTTCATATTTAGGTTTAATAACTACTTTACCTTTCTGATCCATTAACCCATATTTATTATTCTCTTTAATAGAAACTAATCCATAGGAAAATTCTTTTCCTAAAATAATTTTTTTGCCTGCCGCTAATGAAGTAGTTTGTATTGAAGATAAAAAAAGAATAAAAACTAGTAAAAAACTAATTCCAAACTTTAAAGCTTTACCCATAAACGTTCCTCCTTTTTTAGTTAAATTTTCCATTTACCAATTATAGCATATTTAATAAGTATTTATAATAGTATTACAAATCTGGATGATAGAAGAAGATGATGGCAGTGATAAAGTATATTGTCACCAATATAATCTAATGGAGAGTTGTGTATTTCGTGAAGATCTGAATTATTTTCTTTAGCAATCCCTAATAAAACTAAGAAAGAAGTTCATTACAGCTCCAAAGCTCTTCTAATGTTTGTCATACTGTTTTTTACTTTGGACCTTTTACTAGATAGTTCAAACTAATGTAAAGGATTGGGAATATCTAAATTTCTACGGCGTGAGTCATATGTTCTTCTCTCACTTTTGCGATTCTTTCAAACATAATATTAAATTACTATGGATATAAAGGTATTTACAGATATGTAAGGAAACTACAGGAATGTTACACTTCATTCGCTGATAGCATAGAGGTCAGTTACATTGTCTTCGCCAGTTTATAACTATAACTAAGAGCCTCCCACTCAGAAAAGGCTCCCTACTCACTGTTACATTTTATTTATCTCTTCTGTCAAGTAATGAACAGCTCTCCACATGCGTAGTGTACTAAGTATAGACAACTAATAATTGAGCAGTGAAATTCACCTTACCATTGTTCCTTTTGCTATACAATCTAATTTTCAAATTGCTTTCTCTTACGATTGCAGTAGGATTTAAATGATTTACAAGACTTTGAATTATTTTTTTTGAGCTTCGTCAGCCCTTGGATTGATAATCCGGTAGATATTAAATCACTATATATATAGTAACTTAGATAAAAAAAAATCTGTTTAAATATGCAATTCTATTTATCATTATCTAGTTCTTTTTTCAAGCTTTGCTAATGCATCTATTGCAACATTCACCATCATCTCAATGCCAATTGGAATAGCCTTTTCATTCAGTTTAAATTGAGGATCATGAAGCGGCTTTTGCGGCTCTTCAGTGTCAATTGCCGTACCTAGCCAGTAATAGGCACCCGGATAATGTAATAAGAACCGTGAAAAATCTTCACCACCTAACGAAGGCGCTACATTAGGCGCGGCTTCATGACCGAATGTAGCAACAACAGTTTCTTTCACTAAATCGGCCCATTCCGGTGTATTCATTGTAACGGGATAACCATCTAAATAGTCGATATCCGCTTGAGCATTGAAGGATTCGGCTACACCTTTCACAATAGAGAAAAAGCGGTCTTTTACTTTCTCTTTCGTTGTTTTTTTTAAGGTGCGAACCGTTCCTTCTAGCGTCACTTCATCAGCTACGACATTATAACGATATCCCCCTTCTATTCGTCCAATCGTTATTACAGCTGGATCTAGAGGGTCGATATTCCGGCTGACAATCGTTTGAAGGCTTGTAATGACCTGGTTAGCGACAATAATAGCATCTGTCGTTTGATGTGGCATACTCGCATGCCCACCCGATCCTTTAATGACGATTTTAAATCGATCGGATGCACCCATCATTTCGTTTTGCCGCACACCAATCTTCCCAACAGGTAAATCCGGCCATACATGCTGTGCAAAAATAGCATCGGGTACATCTTCCGCAAATACACCGTCTTTTATCATTTGCGCGGCTCCCCCGATTGGCGCTAACTCTTCAGCTGGTTGAAATACAAGCAACACCTTACCAGGTAATTCATCTTTTAACTGTTGTAAAATATAGCCCACACCTAAAAGCATCGCTGTGTGAGAATCATGCCCGCATGCATGCATCTTTCCTTCAATCTTCGAAACGAACTCATGCTCATTCCGTTCTTGAATTGGCAATGCATCAATATCAGCACGTAAGGCAACGGTTCCTCCAGGTTTTCCTCCTTTAATGACACCAAGGACTCCTGTTTTCGCAAAGCCTGTTTTAAAAGGGATACCATATTCCTCTAATTTCGCTTGAATCTTTTTAGATGTTTCATATTCTTCACCGCTTAGCTCCGGATACTGATGAAGATCCCTTCGAAACCCTACAATTTCATTAATCAATGCATCTGTCAGCCATTCTTTAATACTTTTGCTTATTACATTGTTCATTTCTATCACCTTTTCTATTTTTCTCTTTAGTTGGCTCTTTAACCGTTACAAAGGCAAAGCCCCCATACGCTTAATACAAAAATGGAGGCTTTACTACATCACGTTAATACACGTCGTGCAATTCGATTTAATAGGGATACACTTCGAGGAAGAACCTCTTCTTGAATATCAAACTTTGGATGATGGTGTGGTGCAGGAATATCAGTACCGATTATCATATAGGTTCCTTTCCCACCGTTTTCTTGAACACGTCGAATCATAAAACTTGCATCTTCACTTCCAAGCGAACCAGAATCGTTAACTTCTTTCAGTGAGGAAAAACCTTCAACTTGTTTAGCCTCTTCTACGGCCAAGCGAACAAGCTCTATGTCGCAATTAACTGGTATCGCTTGTCCGATGACTTCAATTTTATGCTCGAGCCCATGCATTTCTGCACTATGTTTAACAATGGTTCTAACACGTTCTTCCAACTCTCTATTTACTTCCTCTGAAATGGAACGAGTTTCAATTAGCATTTTTGCGGTTTCAGGGATAATATTAAGAGCGGTTCCCCCTTCAAGTACACCGACATTCACTCGTGTTTCACCCGAGCTAAAACGAGGGATCGCGTGTATGTTGAGCAAGGCTGTAGCTGCACCTACTAAGGCATTTCGCCCCTTTTCTGGAGAAGCTCCTGCATGAGAAGCCACACCGATAAACGTTGCAGACATTTTTGTCGTCGCTAAGAATCCGGACGATCCACCATAGAATTCTCCTAAAGGGACATTTGTACCTAAATGCTGGCTGAAAAAATAGTCAACATCATCCAAGATTCCTTTTTGGACAACAGCATATGCTCCTCGAACACCCTCTTCTGCAGGCTGAAAAATCAATTTAACTGTCCCTGAAAAGTTTCGATCTGATAGTTTTTCAGCAAGACCTAATCCTATTGCCGTGTGCCCGTCATGACCACATGCATGCATATTCCCTTCATATTTCGAACAAAATCCTTCTGCTTGTGGAAAGTGATCCCCATCCGTGCTTTCTGTAACAGGCAAGGCATCCATGTCAAATCGAAAGGCCATAGTAGGACCATCTTCCTTGCCTTTTAATATACCAACAACCGCAGTATATCCGCCTTTCATTTTTTCAATAATGTCCGCATTTGCACCATTTTGCAATGCTCTCTTAAAAGCCTTATCAAGTTCATTTTTGGACGGTAAACCGCTACGGGAATCACCGTCCATCGCATCTTTTCCGTAAATGACGTCATACCCAAATGCTGTTAATAATTCAACCACCTTAGAGGCAGTTCGAAATTCCGTAAACCCAACCTCTGGATGCTGATGTAAATCTCTTCTTAATGAAACTATATCCAATATACTCATTCCTTTATTTATTATTACTCTTTTCATAAATCAAGAAAGATTCTAAAAAATTTCGATAAAGAATGCCACGGAAATACTTCCGAAGAAAAGTGCATTTTTTCTTCTTTTTCAAATAGATAATATTAATGTACTCTTGGGAAAACTCCCGGACCGATTGGAAGACCAAGGAAATACCAAACTACTAATAATAGAGTCCAAGCAATAAAGATAACAATGGGATACGGTAGTATTAAAGAATAATAAGTTCCGAGCTTTGCGTCTTTTTTGTACTCCTGTAAATAGCCAAGAAATAACGGCACAAACGGAGAGACAATCGCTACCGGAAGAACAGATGAGTCTGCAATCCTAAATACGATTTGGGCAAAAGCAGGATGGTAACCTAGCATCATAAACATTGGAATAAACACTGGCGCAAGTACAGACCAAATAGCTGACCCACTGGCAATAAACATACTTAAAAGCCCCGATAAAAACATTAAACCGATAAAAACTGGTGCACCTGTCATATTTAATTTTTCCAATAAATCCGTAATTGATATTGCAATAAATTTACCGGTATTACTCCAGTTAAAAAACGCAACAAATTGTGAAAGAGGAAAAATCATGACTATGAATCCAGCCATATTTTTCATTGGATCCGTTAATAACTTAGGAATATCATTTTGATTTTTAATAACTCCCACTTTTATCCCATACGTTAAGGCAACCGTAAAAAAGAAGAACATGATAATTGGAACAATACCAGACATAAACGGGGACGGTATAACGCTTCCTGTTTCCGGATCCCTAAGAAGTGCGCCTTTAGGAACCACTAAAAGTGCTACAACTGCGATAAATATTACCGCTACGATTCCTGTTAACCGTAGTGCTTTATTTTGTTGATCGGTTAATTTTTCTAATTTCACGTTATCTTCTTGTTTATATTTGCCTAATCTTGGTTCTACAAATTTATCTGTTACTAGAGCAATTATCACTGTAAGCAGAATAACAGAGAACCCCATGAAAAACCAATTGTCTACCACGCTGACACTGATGTTTGAATTGATGGATGTTGAAACTTCTGAACTTATTCCCGATAACAATACATCAGTAGTTACAATAAGTAGGTTTGCTGTAAACCCCGATCCTACCCCTGCAATTGCAGCAAGCAAACCAGCAATAGGATTACGACCGACAGCACGGAAAATGAGTGCTCCGAGTGGAGGCATAATAACGAATGCAGCATCGGACGAAACATGACTAAAAAACGCAACAAATACTACGAGATAACTTGCATATTTAGCCGAAACTTTTAACGACATTTTGCGAATTACAGTTTCAAGTAACCCTACTTTTTCTGCTAGACCTAATGCAAGTACAAGGGCTAAAATATACCCTAGGGGTAAGAAAGTTGAGAAATTTTTGATAACATTAGGTAAAATCCATTGAATTCCTTCTGCACTTAATAGATTTTTAACGAAAACTTGTTCATTATTTGTTGGATCTGTAACTGAAACATGGAATATCGATAGTACAGCGGTTGCTATACACAAAATAAAAATCAAATAAATAAACAATAAAAATGGATGTGGGATTTTATTCCCTACACGCTCCACCCATTTAAAAAAACCTCTCTGTCCTTCATTATTTGTCTTTAAACGCTTTGCAAGTTCTGCCATATAACTCCTCCTATTGCTCTTTTATCGCTTAATCTGTTTTCTTAAAACGGAACTACTTCCAAACACTATTGTAAAACAGCCTTTTTCCATCCTCACTAGATTGGATCCTGCGGACAATCGTTCAATCAATGAAGGCGCTTTCCAAATTAAGTTTTTTGTATTTAACTGTTTTAAATGTGTTATTGAGAAACTAAATAAAGAAAAATCAGTTGGCGTTTCTCATTTTTTTATTTAACGAATAACTAGCGAATTTTTCGTTAATTTGATTATATTCGTATAAATCTTTTGTTTCAATAGAATTTTGAAAATTTTCTACTAAAAAAAACGACATCCATTATTTGGTGTCGTTATTTTAACTTATATACTTTTCGAGGCCGTCCGCGAGATCCAGGAATTTCTTCGCCAATACACTCAGCCAGACCATTCTCATACAAACCGTTCATAATCCGCTGAACATTACGGACGGTCATATTTAATCGAGCAGCCAACTCTGCCGTTGTAAATCCTTCCCATCCCATACTGCTAGTCAATGCTTCTATTTTCTTATAGGTTTTAATACTAATGTTAGCGTTTTTTAATTTATCGATTAGTTCTTTATCATCGGAGCGGTACGAATAGGTTAATTCCTCCTTCTGTCCAATCGATTCAACGATTATACCATCTTCTTGAACAGCAACAATGTGATCGTCTTCTTTTTCCTTCGAATGCTGAATTGCTTTACGAGCATTAATTTCAGCCGAAAAGGCGGTTTCTCCAAATCCAATTCCAACGCGAACGGGTAGATCAGTCTCCAGAGTCAACTGTTTAACAGTATTGTAGAGTCTATCGATTTCCCTTTCAATTGCACCGCGAGTGCTAAAAATTTGATAGCGCCCATTTCCATTTTCTAAAAGTGACCCATCTAACCTCTCGCAAAGCTGAAGTAAGTTTTGTTTTATTCTTAGCTCCATTTGTTGAAGATGATATCTGGCTTCAGTTTTATCCACAATTTGATCAAATTGACTAATCTCTATTATTTCAACTCCAATTTGACTTTCCTTGAAATAAGAACTTTTCACTTTACCAACAACAATCTTCATTGCTTGTCTAATCTCCATTTTCGTGACACGAATACGATAAACGGGAATCTTCTCTTTTTTCAAGGCTTGATAAACAGAATTTAAGCCCGTTAAGACCCCATTTATTTTTCCGTCTCTCCATAATTGAAGATGAAATTGTGTTATTGCATTAGAATCATAGTCTTCATCAAATGTCTTCACGAATATATTTTCAGTTGAAATATCCAACTCTTGCAGCGATTCTAGTAAATCTCGTTCTTCAGGTTGAATCATATCGATAGAAATCTTGTTGGCAAATTGTTTTTGTTCAAAAAACAGTTGGATAATACTTTTGTAGAGGCTTGCCCCTATAAGCGGACAATAGACAATATCGGCATTTTTACCCAAAATCTTTTTCGCCAATGTATAAGGAATCGGACCTGAAAAAAACCAGCCATCTACTTCTCCTTGATGATTTGTTACGATTTCTTTTACTTCTCCAACATCATCATATGGAAAAGTGATAAATGTTATCTCATGTTCAAATTCATTAGCAACTTCTAGAATTCGCTCAATAGATTGGATCGGACCTACTACCCCAATACGATTCATTATTTTCCCCACTCCTCAAACGTAGCATTTTCAATAGTTTATTTTTATTATACTTTTATATAACAGAGGAAAGCTCGAACAAACGGCGCCAGACCTATCATTATCTATAAGTTCTTTCTTAATATTTTAGCAGTTAAGAAAATAAAATGCTGAAATTACATTTTTAAATCATAATGTAGAGGATTCCACAAATTCAATATTTATCTTATACCATTGAAGAAGTATGGTGATTTGAGAGAACTTTAATACATTTTTTTCTATACCATTTTTTATCAATACTAGATAAAAAAAATTAAGAGAGTAATTACGAAAATTTATGAGTGGTTTTGAAAGGTTTTTTATCAATAAATGTTCATTTTAGGATTAAATTTTTTGAATAACCAAAATAACCCCCTGCTAAAACACCTGACTTAATTCCACGTTTTCCTATTTAGGTTATATAAAGATTTGCTACACCCCCCATTTTGAATGACTTTTAATATCCCAGTCACAATTTACAAAAAGCTTTTGCTTTATTAAAACTAATGGCTTTGTTAAACGTTATTGTTGATATTTGATAATTACGAACGGACGTTCTATAATAAGGGTAATATCACTGTTCGGAGATGATTTGCCCATGGATTTAAAAGAACTAAAAAAGCTTGCTGATACGTTAGACGATACTGGTAAACGAGAACTTATCTACTTTTTGCAGTCACGAACCAAGGGAGTTGCGGTTCCTCTTCGAGCGATTGATGAAATTCAAGAGCAGAAGCATAAAGATGGGCTTGTTTGCCCGCATTGCAAAAACCATTCTGTCGTGCGATTTGGAAAGTACGATGTAAAAACCCGTTCAGGAATAGTCAAACGTCAACGCTATCGTTGTAAGTCGTGCCGTCAAACGTTTAACGATCTTACGAATACCCCGTTACAGCGGACAAGAAGACCCCATCTTTGGATTAAATTCATGGAATACATGATTGAGAGCTATTCATTAAGGAATTGTGCCGAGAAGATGTTTGGCGAGGTTACACATGTAACCTTGTTTTACTGGCGGCATAAGATTCTCTCTGCTCTAAAGCAGATTCCAACTGAAGCATTTCAAGATATTGTAGAAATAGATGAAACTTATTTCTTGTTCTCTGAAAAAGGTAGACGGAACATCACCGAACGCAAGCCACGTAAACGTGGTGGCAAAGCAAAATATCGTGGTATAAGCCATGATCAAGTGTGCGTACTGGTTGCCCGTGACCGACAAAAAATGACGTACTCTGGCGTTCTTGGACGTGGGCGAATTCGAACAACGAAATTGGATGAAGCGATTGGTGGTCATTTATCCGACTCAAATGTGCTATGCACTGATTCATGGAGGGCATTCAGTTCCTATGCAAAAACCAAAGGCTTAGAACATTATCGATTCAAGTCCGATGGGAAACTGCGAGTAAAAGGCGTGTACCATATCCAAAACGTCAATAGCTACCATAGCCGCTTGAAGAAATGGATGGATCGCTTTAATGGTGTTGCAACGAAGTATTTACAGCATTATTTGGCTTGGTTTCGTTATTTAGACAGCAAGGAATATGAGAATACCACATCGAATAAGAAAAATATGTTGGTCAAATCATGCCTGTTTACTGTGACCGACACAAATACCAAACTTCGGCTTTCTGCTTATTTTTGTTAAGCTAACTGGCAGTTTATTGGAATAATTTTAGTGTACATTGCAGGTAAAAGATGGATTATTGGCGAAATCATTCACATCATAAATTAAGGAGTGTATACCATTGCCACTTACTGAAAGGAAAGTAATGGATTCGAAAAATGGGTTAGAATTGCAAGATTTAAGGAACGAAAAGATTCATATGGTTTGTTTTAAGGAGTCAGACTTTCACGGTATTGATATGCGATATACATCATTTGCTCACACAAACTTTGTAAATTCAAATTGGGAACATATTTACTTCTCAAATGTGCATATCAATATGATTCAGATGGGCGGAACCATATTCGAAAATATTGTTAGACCAAATGCCGAAAGAAGTCAGTTATCCGAAGAGCCTGGAACCGACGGGTGGGTTAATGTTGAGCCAGTAATTTTCAAAAACAGTGATTTAAGTACCGCCATATTTGATGCATGTAATCTTTCAAAAGTCGAACTTAGAAATTGTAATATTGAGGGATTAAGTATTGATGGAATTCTAGTAAAAGATTTGTTAGAACGTTATAAGGATAACATTTAGTTCACTTAATACGACGGGTACGATAGCTCAATGAACCGCCTTTTCAACCAAGGCGGTTTTCTTATGGTCCAATATCAACATTAGAATTAACATAGCCAAACTAATAAAAAACCTACAAAGGAAAAATCCTAATGTAGGTTTTTGTTTTAGTATTTGTTTAGTTCTTGAATAGGTGTTTGAATGATTACTGGCTTCTTTTTAGGATCCAACCACTTCAAAATTTTTACGACATTTGTTTGAGAGGTTGCTGTACATCCAAGCGTATAACTACTTCCAATATGGAAAAAGATAGCACTGCCTTTGTATGGCACACGTTTGGTGTTGTAGTTGATGACAAAACCATAAGTGTATGCTGAGATATTCATATTTTCAGCACTCTTCCATTGGCCTTTTGTTTTCTTTCGAGATTGCCAAGTATTATAAAGTTTAGATGTAGGATCATCCACCCAAACATCATCACTCGTAATTTTACGGTATAGCATCTTTGTTCCCGGATTTTTATATCGACCAAATGCTGTGCTGATTGTAAACTTCCCAATCGGAGCTCTTTTTGCACCTTCACTCATATTTGAGGCAGAAGCAAATCCATTTTTACCAATATATCCTTTTGTGGTTAAAACAGAAACCCATTGTCCTTTTGAATTTTTCTCAAAGGTACGAATTTCAGCAATAGAGGTATTTTTCCCGTTAGAAGTCACAAGAATTAATTGCTTGTTGCTTCCAACTGTTTTTAATCCTGCTGCTAAATTCTTTGGAGCTGCTGGTTTTTTCGTTGTTAAATACTTACTAGAAGCCCAACCTGTTTTACTTCCGACTGTTACTTTATCCCAAGAACCAGTAGTTTGTGTAACCTTTACAGCATGATTCTTCTTAACTGTTGTGACAACCTTGAACTTGGTGCTTGGACCGCTACGAACGTTCAATACACTTGCTGTAACATATTTTGTTTTGCTCGTTGCAGCTTTAGAAGGTTTAGCAATATAAAGTCCTGCAAATACAACGAAAATTGCAACAAAGGTTGCAAATACCTTTTTCATCAACTTCTTCTCCTTGCTTTAAAGTACTAAGACTTGCATTTTTTAATCACGCCTTTATTATAAGTCAATTTTATCTATCAATCTATTTCCTATGATATTTTGGTAAGAACGATGTATTAAAATAGGAAATGTTGGTAATTCATTAAATCAGTTTACTCTTTCATGTCCATAAAAGTAGTTCAAACTTAATCCTATATCCGTAAGTAAAAAATAGTCCCCACCTTTATAGCAAATGGGGACTTTAAGAATTCTTTATGTAATCTGTTAAAAACTATGCAAGGTGTAGCTGTGCCTTGCACGCCCGAGTAGTACATATGAAAGATTATATATTATTAAACAAAAGGAGGATATATGTGAGTACAACAGACCTGCCAAAACCAAGTACTATTAAGAGACTATTTGCTGTTTCTAGAAAAAATTGTGCATTCCCTAAGTGCCCTAATAAACTAGTTGAAGGGAAAAAAGTTACAGGGGGAATTTGTCATATAAAAGCTCGTTCAGAAGGAAGCCCCAGATATGACTCCAATCAAATTCATGAAAAGAGACGAGGATTTGATAATCTTATCCTTATGTGTCCAATACATCTTGACAAAATAGATAGTGATGAGAAATCGTACACAGTTGAAAGGTAACTTGCATAAATGAAAAGCCATGAGGAAGCAAATGAGCCGCTGAATGAAGATGATATTAGTATGGAAACGGTTAACCAGTTAGTAGTTAATATGAATGTTGAAACAAAAATACAGATTCTAAACGAATATCAAAATAATGGTCAGCTTGCAAATATAATTGTAAATTACATTATTCCTGATTTACCAGTTAAAAGTAAAAAAATAAGCAGCCGTATATTGCTTACAAACATAGAAAACAATGTTAATGAATTAAAAGCACGGCAAGAAGAAGCACGAGGAATTGTTACATCATCTATCCACATAACCTCTAAACGGGAACAATTATATGAAGATATTTCGGATTATTTGAATATAAATGATTCCGCTACTTTATTAACATTTTATGAAAATTTAGCTTCTTTTAATGATTTTCTAAAGAATGCTGAAGACTATTTTCAAAATAATAATATTCGAAAAGGTATACCGATGTTAGATTATAGTGTAAATAAAATAAGTAGAACCTACGAAGGACAATTACATACAATTTTTGATAATAACTTAGATTCTTTAATAGAAAGGTTAAGGGTCTTAGCTACGTAAAATCAAACTCAATATAAGAGGATTGATATAAATTTAATTAATAAATATATATATAAGATAGATAATTTATTGAAGATTAACCTTAATTCCTGACTTGATGAATATTTTACAATCATATTTGAATAATAGAGAAATAAACTAGGAAGGAGTAAACATACATTTGACTAAAAATAAACTTATTATTTTATTTATTGGATTATCTTTCTTTCTCAGTGGGTGGCAATCCGTTAAAGCATCCCAACAAAAGAGTATAGAAAAAGACTATTATGACCTGGGTTTTAAGTCCGTTTCGAATGCAATACAGGAAACAGAATCTTATTATAAAACAAACTTAGATTTACCAAAAAAATTACCGCCACTGGATTTTACGCACTCTTTCGGAAGATTTAATGAAGAAAATGAGAGTCTTGAAATTGAATACTTAAATGAGGAAAAACATTTTAAGTATATTATAAATGTCATTCCTGCTAAAGAAAGGGGGAAATTACTTTCAAGTACAGATGCAATAATCCCTCTAAAAGACGGAACAGAAGCTTATTATACAACATCGGGGATAAATGGAAGGGATTTAATTACTTTTATGTTTGAAAAAAATAATTGGATTTATATATTAAGTATTGAGGAAGACCTAATAGACAAGCCTTTGCCAACGCTAGTAGGAATTGCAAACTCATTATAAATCTAATGCACTACAAATAAAAATCCCCCAATAAGCTGTTCGTTTTAACTTATAAACAACTTATTGGGGGAGATATTAAATTGGATTATAGATTAACCTTCGTATTTACCTTAATCTATAAAAGTCAGACAAAGAATTTGTGTGAAGTTGGTACCAACCTTCAGTAGCATTGTTTGTTCTAGATTCCCAGAAGACATCATATTTCCCTCCTGGACTTTTTAAACCACTAAATATCATTGTAGCATAGAAATCGGAATCCACATTTCATGTATGTTCAGTCTTACCTATAGCAGGGTGGTAAATCTCCCAAAAAGTATGTGCTTTTTGTCCTTTATGAATCCCACGTTGATTAACTGTTACATAAAGTGTAGTGTCACCCGAACCTAGGTATACCCTTGCCTGACCCCAGTCACCAACCCTATCGGGTCTCAAAGTCCATCGTGGAGAGTCGTATGCTGCTGCAAAAGTTGTTGCAGAAAAGCCTAAAACAAAAATCGAAACAAGAAGTAAAGAAAATCCCTTTTTAATCTTTTGATTTTTCCTCCCTATTGGTTATTTGTATAGATTTGAAGATTAATTCCTAATAAACTAAAACATAAACTAAACAAATAGTCTTTCAGTCAACTAACGAAATTTTTTTGATAAATAAGGTCTTTTGTTATCTGTTGTAAACGGATTTTCGACAGCATGAACAACCAAATTAGTTAAAGATTGAACTCCTTCCGGAAGATTCATAGAGAGTTTAATAATTCCCCTTAAATCTGCAGATACAAACTTAACATCCGATTTTATTTGTGATGCTAGTATAGATTTTTAAAGAGGAGAAAAAGAGAACATGCCTAGTTGTAATATTCTGAAGATGAGTTTAAGTGTGTACTTATTTGTGAGATTTTCAACCCCAAATTATAAATTCCCTAATAAAAATAATCTTAACACTGTACGTTCTATATGTTTTACTACTGCACTTAATTCAAGACCTAGTTAATGACCGACGATAATCAATCCTTATAATATTTTTTTATTATCTAACAAATCTTGAGCCTTCCCATTGTCGGAAAGGCTCTTTACTCACTGATATATCTCTTATTGTTCTTTCCTTACAAGTAGTGAACAGCACTCCACATGTCCAGAATGTATGTTGCAACACATAGGATGCTGATGGGATATACAATTCTTTTAAAACAAAGCTAATAATTTCAAATGGCTCGATGTCTCTCCACATGAGTGCGTGTGCAAATAACACATTAAAATTCTTTAAGGTAAAACAGCTTAACTATATCTGTCTTAACAAAAATTCACACACTTTACTCGAACTAAGCCTAGCCGCTACAAAAGGGGGCTGGACCCCTCTGGCGCCTTCGAGCGGAAGTCCCAGCCACAAAACTTTCTCGTCAATCATCACAAACGGAAATGGAAAGCTCTCTTCTAGCCAGTCATCGTAATTACTATACTTTTGATTGGAAATAACGGTCAATTTTATTCGTTTTTCTCTATCAAATAACTGCTTGGTCCATTCTTCGGATAACTTGGTTCCCTCTGGCAAGGATATGATAATCGATGATTTTGCCGATCTCAAGTCTTGAAAAACAGCTTCCACTTTTCGTGCATGAATCCATCTTAATTTTGATTGTTGGTTTCGAATCCATGAACCAATTTCTTTTGTTGTAACCGTTTGTTTGTTTCTGACTTGATGGTCAACAAGTTGCCGCAACGTTTTTCCTTTATAAATGTGCTTTTCGATAAAACTTCTGTTGCTGACGTGAAGAAATTTTCCTTTCGTTCTCGTAATGGCTACGTTGATCAAACGTTCACTTTCCTTGCCGTTTATTAGCATACCAGCCCGATCTTGCGGGGCACTATCGACCGTATCAAATATCATCACATCACGTTCACTCCCCTGGAATCGGTGGACAGTGGCTGCAATAATATCCGCCCCGCTGCGCTCTTTCTCATATATCTCTTCAAGAAGCAGTTCCATAAGATTCGCCTGAGCACGGTATGGTGTCACATACCCGATTGATTTAGCACCACCCATATATGCTTCATGAATCAATTGAAAAGACAGCAATAGCTGCCATAGATTGAATCTGGAATTGGTGGTTCTATCGCTTACACAATGTAAGCCCGTGAAACTGGTATCTAAAAGTACAGCAGCTTGCTCCTTAAAAGGAGCAAGGCTTGTGATGCTATTTCTGCTTTTATTAACACTTTCGTGATCTCCAACCAGTGAATGATAGATGTACCGGTTGGTAAAAGCTGAAATATCAGGGTGCATCCTACGCTGTTCTTTTAATAAAAAAAGCTGAGGGTGAAGTTTCCTTTCATTCAACCATTCCACTACACCTGCCTTATGGAACACATCCTCTTTCAGCCATTTGGTAACAAGCGGATCCCGGCTTGAAGCAATCGGAGGCAATTGCTTGAAGTCACCGCAAATAATGACTCGCTTTCCTAGGCTTGCGGCAAAAGCTGCCTGTGGTACATAAGCCATACTTGCTTCATCGAGGATGACGATGTCATAATCCGGGTCATAAACAGCACTGTCACTAGCCGCCTTTGCCAGCGTCGTTCCGACAATGAACGCATCTTTTATTAATTGAACTTCTTTCTTCCGGACTTTTTCCAGTATCCTAGCAATCTTTGTTTCTAGTTCCAGCAGATGATCCGAATCTCGTTTACTGAAAGAATGGGCCAAGTCTTGCTTTAAGTGGCGTCGTTCTTCAACTAGTCTCTCTCTATCCTGGGCAAGGAGCGGGTCCTGCTTTTCAATAAGCAGATTTGTGGTAATATCGTGATTTGCAGATAGCGTTTCCCCGATGTTCCCTCCGTAGCGGAGCACATCCCCTTCTCTGAATCTTTTTTTCCTTTTTATAAAATCAGTCATTTCACTCATCAACACATCAACAGCTTGATTGCTATGCGATAAAATCAGCACTTTCTTCTTCTGGAAATATTTGTTAGCTGCAGTTCTGGCCAAAGTGTATGTCTTTCCGGTACCCGGTGGCCCCCAGACAAACGTGGCAGGATTGTATTTAGATCTCAAAATCAATTCATGGACATTACTCTTGATCTTTTCCTCGGGATGTTTTGTTTCCATGGAAGGATTCATCAATCTCTTCACTCGCAGCCGCTTTTGTTTGCTTTTTTTGATTTCATCCAACCGCTCTATTAATTGTTCAAGCAGTTCCCAAGGGTCATGCAGCAGATAAGCATCCGGGATGAGATCACCAAAGTTCTGTTCTAATTCAAGAATAACTCCCCTGCCTTCAGAGGAAAGCACCTTTCCACTACTTTTCATCGTTCCCCATTCTAATTTTATGAAGGAACCAACTGGTATCCTTAATGAGATAGCTGTATCAAAATAGTAGCTATAGGTGCCGTCGTTCGATAACAGTCTTCCATTTGTTACAGAATAGCGGCTGCCACCAAACTTTTTTAGGTGATTAATCTCTTGTTGCAGTGCTTGCTGCCATTCTTTGATATACGTTTTGGTTGTTGTCATTTGCTTCCCCTTGTTATTTACTAAAAAGAGCCAGTGACCTACAGTAACATGTCGAAAAGATATTGACAAGTTCCAGAAAGTTACAGGCACTTATTTTATTTTAAAATTATTTACGTGATGGATTCCACAAGGCTTGGTTGGTAGTAGTAGATCAAAAGCATAGGGACGGTTCTTTTGCAAAAGAACTGTCCCTATGCTCTATATATAATAATAGGGGGCAAGGTACCTGTCCCTATACAGTCATTTTCCAATTTGAAAAAGCTAACCAGTTTTCTTTTTCCTTATAGTCAGGCATGATTTTTCCAACCATGCGCCAGAAGGATCGATCGTGGTTGAGGTGGATCATGTGACACATTTCGTGAACGATTACGTAGTCAATGACCTCCTGTGGTGCCATAGCTAGCCGCCAATTAAATGTTAATTGGCGGTTTGAATCACAGGTTCCCCATGTTTTTGTACTATCAGTGATACGTATGGAACGTGGTTTTGTTTTGAAGTGGCATTGATAGGTAGAGATACTCTTCCGCACTATAGCCTTGGTCTGCTGGAAATAAAATCTTTTCAATGATTGCTTTATCTTCTCATTTTCAAGCTGCTTCACGTAGATAAGGAGCCTATCTCCCTCAAACACGACATGGTCTTGGGTAATACTATGATCTTCTATAATCTTTATCGGATAGGGCTTGCCTAAATAAAGAAAGCTCTCCTCATTCTCATAGACCTTTTCCTGTGGACCTTGCAGTCTATCCTTCGCTTCTTTTAATTTTTGCTGAATAAGTTCCCAATTCGTTTCTAATATGTGCAACACCTTTTCATCAGGTGTCTTTTTCGGAGCTTGGACTTCAATATTTCCATAGTTATCGATGGTAATTCCTATGGAGGTTCTGTTTTTGTACCTGATTTCAAAACGAATGGTCGCACCTGCGTAAGTATGTATCATGTCATCACCAAGAATTCTTAAAGAGCATCATCCCCTGTATTTGATCGCTAATCCTTTTAAGAAGTTTCTAGCGAAATTATCTCCACACTCTTTATAATTCTTATGTCCTTCTTTTCTTAATAAAGCCCCTAGTTCTCCTTTTGATACCCTCAATCCTGCATTATCGAAAATATCCAATATATCATCAGTCGTTAAAGCCAATGCTATTTTGACTTTCTTTAACAGAAGATTATTCACGTTTCCACTCGTCTTTAACGGAGATTCTGGTGGATTAGGCTGTCCAGGCTTCGGCTCTTGTTTTCCTCTTTTATAAATAATAAGACCATTTAGAAACGAGTCTAACATACTGTGTGTACATTTGATTTGATCCTCATTCTCATAATCATCTTCATTGTATGTCTTTGTAAGTATCTTGACCACCTCTGGTACTGATACCTCTACTCCCCCATGTTTAAAAATCTCCGCCATCTCTTTATTTTTTAATTCCAATGCATATCTTAATCGAATTAATATATCGTTATTATCCATTATTAGACCTCCTATTTATAAAAAATTCCTATTATTTGTGCCATTGAGAAATAGAAATGACCTTTTAATCTTGAACACTAAAACCTCTCAGTTTATTTTGACATAAAAAACGTAAAAAATAAATTTATCATTAATTGAACATATCAACTATGAAAAATCAAAATGAGGAAAGACGTTGTGTATGAAATACAACTACGATCGTCTTAACGTAGCTCATAAAAAATCATAAATTTAATTGCAAAGAAAGAAGCAGGTTCCCAATAATGGTTAAAACCTGCTTACCCCTTTTACATTTACAGTTACTACTTGAAGACACTATTTCGCTTTTAATTTCCCAAGATTTTTCTTATGAAACCCCTTCACAATTAACCAAAATGCCAAACTCATTTCATAAACACCTACTGGTAAAGCAATAAGTCCTTTTACAGCAGAATATGGTTCTACTAGACCAAACATTTCTAGTAAACCAGCTATGAATACCATCACAGCGGTAATCATACCAAATAGTGCTAACAGCTTTGGCACGATAGCTGTTCGAAAAAGTAAATAACTATATAAAACTGTATTTAAACCTAACATGAAATTCGGACCTAACTGAGAAGTCCAACGATAAAGAGACTGTAACATGAAACCTATAGCTGAAAGATTCTCTTCATTTGTAAAGTCCCCTGTTTCATATTGTATACTAATACTTAATAAACCTAATATACTCACTATTCCTATTGCAATAAAAACAGCCTCCATAAATCGAAAACAAAGATACCCTAATGCTATGTGTTCATTCCAACGACGAAGATAAGGAAAAAGCATAACTGCTGTTCCAATTGCCATCACTACGAGTAATAGGTCATTGATAGCACCAAGCAAAACGTTCGTTTCATGTCCATTTATGACCGTCATATACCATTGATCTGATAAAACTGGTTTATATAAGACAACCGCTATTATAGAAGTAACGGCCGCAACAATATAAAATACTCCTATTATAATCCCATTCACTCGGTCTCGTGTCATTTTTTTACCCCCTTGAAATAATTACTTTTAGAACTTCATATGTTAGACTAATTAGAAAATAAAAAAATATTTGATGTAAGGTGATACGATGGAACATTATGAAGTAATAGAAAAGGCTTTAATCAATATTGAAAATAATTTAGAACGTCCGCTATCATTGGATTCTGTTGCCAATAGCTTCAACATCTCTAAATACTATTTTCATAGACTTTTTTCTGCAATGATGGGTTGTTCATTAAACCAGTACATACTATCCAGGAGGTTAAATTCATCCGTAAAATTAATTCAAAATGAAAACCTATCACTAACAGATATTGCGTATCAACTAAACTTTGGAACTCCATCATCTTTCACCCGCGCTTTCAAACGCCAATACGGTATAGCGCCAAGCTCACTCAGAGAAAAAAATGTGACGGTACCTCTTGCACCAATACCATTAGTCGTTAAAAGACCCATAAAAAACATCAATGGTGATATTGTCACTGATTTCACCCTTACAGAATTCGAAGCAATTCAAGTATGCGGCATTGCCTTTGAAGTCGATCTAGCAACAGACGATTACAAGACAAAGATTCGCTCTCATTCCAAAATGCTGTTAAACAACATCGATGAAACCATCAGCGGTTCATGTTACGTCATCTATTCTAATTGCCAACCAAATTCAACTCGTTTCAAAGTTTTATTTGGGATTCCACATGATTTGCAGATTGATAAGCCCTATTACTTTAACATTGATGTACCACAACTCTTTTGTGCCAGATTCAGATACTTTGGTGATTTACTCGACATAGGAGATGTCCTCGTCACTGACTTTGCCAGATTTTTAAAAATCTCCAAGCAGGAACCCGAGAATTCACATATTGAACTTATTCAAGTTTTTAAAAACATTCACACGCTTGATTCTGACTATCACATATACGTACCAATCAAAAAACTGCCCATAGATTCAGATGTTTAATGGAACTTTTTTTATTTTAAACTCCTCCATTCTCATTAAAAAATTTATTATTACTGATAAAAAGATAACATCATGGTCTTAATAAAACTTTCCAAATCTTGCTGTAATTCGTACTGGTAACCAGAGGCATATTCTGCAATGTAAAAAGGCACCTCATTTGAGCTGCCATAGGTCAACTAATACACTTAATTTCAGTTCATCAAATTGAGAATGCGCATTTTTTAATCCTTAACCAATTTAAATAAATGATTAGTTAAGGAAAATGTAAGATTTATTTTATGAACACAAGAACAAAAGCGCAAGCGCCGCAGCTCTAGCGTACGGATTTCGTAGTCTTCGACTGAGATAAAGGAAACACGGTGAGGTAGTTCACGAGCCGATGTTGACTTATCGTAGGGAGGAGACGGAGAAATCCGCTAGCCGACGGCTGCTTGCGCTAGACGTAAACCTCGCTCTTCATAAAGTTATCCACAGTGCGAATATTTTATAATTTCCTAAGCGACTAAAAAAGCACTTTCCTTTTGGAAAGTGCCTGATGGTTGAAGATCTTATTATGAAAGCATTAGATAATACTTAGCAACAATCTAACACTAACTGTCTTGAATGCTAATTTCAGTCCTATTTTAATCCCAACTGGGATACACACTCCACATGGCTTGTGTGCTGACGATAGAATAAAATATATTGAGATGCAAGATATTCACCTTTAAACCAAAAACAAAACCAGGCATTAGTGCTTCAACTAATGCCTCCTCCTCCGATTGAATATTCATTATGAATATTTACTTCTATAATATCTTTACCTCAATTACATCTTCAATGTCAATTTCTAAAACATTTGCAATCCTTTGCAAAATTGGGAAACTAAATCGTTGCTTTTTCTGTCCCTCCTCAATTGCATTTAAAACTTGTACCGATACCCCAGTTTCGTTTGCTAATCTTTCAATTGGTATTTCCTTTTCATTTCTAATTTGTTTCAACCTTTCACCAAAATCCCCCTGCATTAATTAAATTCCTCCCTAAAAATTTTTCTACAAACAAGAAACCTTATTGAAAATTTATATATTATATACTTTTACTTCCGCTTTAATCAATATAGGTAATAAAGGTTGAAGCAACTGAATTTTAAAAGATACTTTTTCCATCGACTATAGTCATCAAATTATTACCTTTTCCAATCTTTTATAAAAAAATTCAATCGTAATGAATATTTCTTCAAAATGAAATGAATATTAATCCCTAAAAAGAAAGAGGGGGATTAAAAATGCTATTTAGAAAATCGACTTTATTACATGGTCCAATTTTTAGACAAGTTTGTACAAAAGCATATGATAGGGGAGATATCCGTCTCCAATGCACTTATTGCAATCTTTTTAATGCAGAAAAGGAGGAAAATGAAAGACATATATGCAAATTATGTTTTGGTGATAAAACTTTTGAATATTTGACAGCAATGACAATAAAACACATGAAAATAAATAATTATGAGGCTCATTTCCAGTATTCATCAAAAGAATGTTTCTATAAAAGTTTACTTAATTTTGATTTCCGTCTTTGTCCTATACATTTTCACCAAACCTGTTTTTTCATAGAGATGCTTGAGGATTGGCATACTTTTGAAGATTTCAGTGGCTTAATAAAGGGTGCGATAAAGCTGAAATACGCCATGATGATTAAAGAACCTATATTTTATCTATATGAGGAGGATTTTGGAACACGTTTTGATAAAGAAGAAACTTGCATTCTTAATGCAACCAAGAAAGTTAAAGGCTTTTTTGAATTAGCCGAACAAATTGCTAACAGCAGTGGGGTACAGAGAGATAACCTATTGAATGATATTTACAAAATGTCTCCTTATTACCCGTTTCTAAAATTTTTAGATAAAGACGCTATATAAAAGAAATTCTGTCGATTTCTCATTAAAGGAAGTCCAACATAATCGGGGAATAAAGTATCAGCACTCCAACTATAATTATAAAAAATTTATTATAGCAAAGGAGTTGACTGGTTTGAATAAAGAAGAATTCTTAACTATGAATCCAGATTTACGTGTAAAAAAGATAAACAAAATGCTTGAAACAATGCAGTTACCTGACATCGCAAAATTACTCGATATGCCTTCGAGCAGCTTTTCTTCCGAAATGCAAAAAGGAGATTATGTGTTTATTAAAAGAGATAAAAAATATTTTAAGTTTTTGAGGGGGATAAATAGTCCAGAGAAAGAAATAAAAACTTCCGATTATAATGAGGAGCTTTTATTCATCAAAGAGAACTTTGACGTACTAAAAAAACTTTTATCGAATCAAGAAAATGGCATCAGGTTAATTCTTGATAAAAAGATATATGAAACTAAAGCCAAGTACGTAAATAAAAATATCAAGGTAAATGATTCTATCTATCAAGAGTTTACCTCGACATGCGAAAGGCAATTTCCACATTTAAAAATACAAGATTTAATCGCTCAAGCATTTGTTGATTTTATTTTAAAATATTCTTCTTAAGACAATAAATCTTGACTATTAATAAGAATTTCTAAAATGGTATAACATTTTAAATAGAAAACATCTCCGCAGCGGAGATGTTTTCTTAATGTCAGCGGGATTTCTTGTTGTGAGGTATGTTTGTCCCTTATAATAAACTTTAAATGACCAGAGCAATAAAAAGCACCCAAAGATTAATTTTGACCAACTATTTTTCCTTATCTGCAGAACAATATGGACATTGTTTCAGGAAACTTATTCTTGCTTACCAATTTAAATCATCATATTTCACTAATGTTTGAGAACAAAAGGTCACTTCGTAATCCTCAAATTCAACTACTTTCTTTTTATGTACTTCTCTAATTGAAGAAACTTTTAAAATATGTGTAGAAAGCAAGTCGCCTATTATGACAGGCATACCAACTTCCAATTCTTTGTTAGAACAAAATTGAATATACTTTCCAGTTGTGTCTCCTATGAAATAGTATTCAAAATTTTTATCCATGTGCGATTCAAAACGGTCAATAATCATGATTTTCCTCCCTTTTAATGATACAAACGGAACAAAAGAAGAAATCCTCAAGTGAAGAACTTTTTCTTTATCGTGTCATCGTTCCATTTCTTCCGTTCTAAGCCTTTTTAATAATTCAACTGCATCTAATGCTGATTCAAAAGATATCTCTAAAATAAGAGAAGCAAAATAAATATCATAAATTTCTGTCCCATCTTTTAGCAACGGTTCAATTTCCTCTTTATGTTGAAGAAGAACCAATTCTGCAATAGATAATCCTGTCCACAATGACACATAATGGTCTCTAATTTTATCCTCCAACATTCTCTTGGCGATTTCTCTTTGAGCTTCCTTATATCCTTTTTCATATTCCTTCATTTGAACCCTTCCTCCTTCGAAGTGTTTTTAACAATCAATTCCATAGTGGATACATTCCCCATCTGACTGATGTGATTTTCGCTTTTTAAAAACAAGTGGATAAGTTCCACGTAATCTCTAAGATTTTCTTCACTCATATATTGGATAGCATATGAGTGTTTTTTTAATACCTTTGCCATATAGCCATACCGTTCTTGCTGATTCAAACCTTCACTCATTGATTTTCCTCCATCTTTTCTTTAACCTCATAAACAAGTGATTTTGGAACTTCTAAGTATTTTGCTATGACATCGTCTTCAACATCGTCTTTTACCATGTTTCTAATTATCTTTTTAATCCTCGGACTATGGTCCAACCTAATTCTTTCGACTATTTCTTCACTCAATTTTGTTACTGATGCTACAAAACTTACTTTCATGTCTTCTGCTAACAGTTTGGTTGCAATTTCTTTTGTGCCTTTTGATAGCCAATAACCATATATTCTTCATTGCTTAATCTGTCACTCATTTTCGCACTTCCCTTTCCAACTTGGTTACTTGTTCCAGTGTAAGCCTGGTTGATTCTGCTACATCCTGAACAGACATAAATGGATATTTTCTTAATAGATTTGCTGCTATTGCTCTTTTCTCTCCATTGATTTGAGTTATTTTGTCTGAATCATAAGCCTCATGATTTTCAGTTTTGCATAGTTTTTTTTCTAAGAGTGATTCTACATTTATACAAGCATCATCAAATTCAATCTTTTTGTAGCTTTCGCCTCTCCAAAAATTGTGCTGTTCTTTTTCATTTCCATTGATGACAATATGGACATTTACCAACATTTCATAATAATACTTAACATTCATTTCAAATTCCCTATCCCACTTTTTTCCACATTTATTACATTCCCAGGTTTTTAAATAATCATTTTTAACCCAACCGATTAAATCATTCTTATCCGTTCCACAATAAGGACACTTTTTTGGAAAACTCATCTATATTCACCTCAATGAATCAACATAGTATTCAGATAACACATTTCTAAGTTCACTTAAGGACTTTTTTGGCAGTATAGAAACCAAAAATTCCATCCCAGTATTGGCTAATACCCCAAAAATTACTGATTTTTTCCCCAACTGACCACAAAAGTTCTCCTCTAACAATTTCAGTACGTTCTGGGAAGCCTTGGATTATGTTATAATCAATTTTCCGTCCTTTTACACGTGGAATAATTCCTTCATACTCCTATCCAGCTACCCTATTCATTTCTTCCAACTCCTCCTTTGTAAATTTAACCGCACTAATTCCCCCTGAATCCCTGCCTCTTTCCTAAAATTTATTAAAAGTACATTCTTAAACAAGAAAAGGCTTTGACTATAGTCGTTATTGTCGTTTTTTTTTAACAACACGAATAGTCAAAGCCTTTAAAGGTTATATATTTTTTAATTATTATACATTACCTCCTGCCTTTTCACTATACATAGTAAAATTTTTAATATTTTTATTATGGAGCAGGGTAAAGTAACGGTAACAATAAAGGGGTGTAAACTGATGGCAGATAATATGTCTAAAGAAAAAAGAAGCAAAACAATGAAATCCATCCGTTCCCAGTCAGAGCTGGAAAACCGCATAACAAAGGAGCTTTGGAGAAGAGGGTACAGATTTAGAAAAAATGTGAACTCCATGTTCGGCAAACCTGACATTTCTATACAGAAATATAAAATCGTTATATTTATTGACTCTTGCTTTTGGCATGCTTGCCCCCTTCACTGCAACCAACCTAAAAGCAATCAAGAATATTGGAAAAAAAAACTTCTACGCAACCAGCAACGTGATAAAGAGGTAAATGATTATTATAATAGTCATGGGTGGAATGTAAAAAGAATATGGGAGCATGAGATTAAAAAGGACTTTTATGGTGCTGTGGATGAAATAGCTGATTTCATAGAAATTATAAAAAAGAACTTTGTTAATCATCCTCGTTAATTTATGAACAATTTGGACACGTAAGAACCTTAGCATTTTCTATAGTTTTATTACCAATTTTCACAGTTTGGATACAATAAGCCAGTTCTGTCTTACATCTATAACATTTGTTGTGGAATGATTGATAATTTCGAGCATATTTCAATTGTAAAAGTCGTTCCCTTATCATAGAGTATCAACTCATTTTGGTTATACAAATCAACAATTATCAACAACATGTGGTAAAGTAAGAATTAGAAATATGGAGCATAAATTTCAAATGGTTTCAAATAGTTTCAAATAGTTGTTTTAAAATGAATTAAGAGTATCGGTTCGATAAAAACGGTTCCTATTCTACGAGGACCTATCTTTTCAGTTATTAGAGTAGATTGGTTTAGTGGGAGCGAGAGGGTATTAGATATCGAACAAGATGATGTGAAAAAGGGTTCTATTACGGTAAAAGTTCGAGTGGTAAGTTATCAGGGTCCACATAATCCTCCTTATATAGAAGAGATTATTACTTTCAGAATTAATAAATACATAATCAAACCCATTGATTACTACAATAGAATAATTCCAGAAAATGAGTGGAAGAACTTTAATATTCCTTGATTTTATCTTTTATTCAATTAATATGGTTAGGCTGTTAATTAAAAAGATTATCAGCCTTTTTGTTGTACTAAAAGGGAAGGTTAGGCGAAGAAGCTGAACAAACCTCATTCCATATACAAGTTAAGAGTATCATTCGCTATTCCTTCACCTAACGCTTGTATATATAAATGGTCAAGAAGGGAAGGTCGGTCAATAATCCAAGTTATAGAAAATTGATTATCCTTATCATCCTTTTTAATGTCATAGCCAATGAGTTTTCTTTTATTCCAGGTATGAGTACCTGTTGGTATTAACCAAAACAAGACGGTTTCGGTATTATCAGCTTTCACATTAAATGTTATCTTCTTTGTCCCTTTTGGTATTTGAACCCAAATTCCATCCTTTGGGTAATCAGTATAAAAGCTAATGATTTTAGGGGCTTGAGACATAACTTTTTGGTTATCAACAGGTTGAAACGCGGTGAAAAGACTTAGAATAAGAAACGATTTTAAAATTATCAATTGGACTCACCTCAAAAAGTAGTATTTACTATATAGGAATTGGGTATGTGCTTGTTCAACTAAAGGGGCAGGTTAGTGGAATAAGGAATCAACTTAGGGAACACTAAAATGAGGTGCTAACTAATGAAAAGATACATTATTTTTATAATGGTATATCTTCTTGTTATTGTCCCTGATAAAACAGAGGCAACAATTAAAGGATACGATATGGTTGCGAAGTCAGTTAAGGATGATATAAGTATGTATGCAAAAAAAATCGATGATTTATATTATAACTTCAAAATTGACTTTAAGGGAAGGACTTCCTCAAGACCTTTTTGGATGAACGTTACAAACCCAACATATGCCCCGCAAATATACTACAAAGACATCAACAAGGATGAAAAGAAAGAATTAATCATAATCCTGACGAAAGGTTATGGTACTGGTGTTTTAGATGAAGAAGTTTATGTATTTGAAACAGATTCTAATAGATTTGGCGAGGTACTTGTTGATAACCCCCTTGCAGTAGTATTGAAAAATGCGAAAACCAGTTTAACACCAACTGAAGCGAAAATAAGTATTGGAGACAAGAAATATGTTGTAGATATAAGTCCAGTCGGTATCAAGCCTGAGAATGTATTTAAAGATATATATTTTGGGGGCATTATTAAATATGAAGTAGTAAACAATCACCTTATCGTTAGGTTAACTGCACAAGTTTCTCCAGCACACTCTATTGGTGAAGTTATTATTACTTATGAATATCGAGACAAAATGTATCAAGCAAAATCAGTGGTCTTTCAGCCCTACAAATAAAGTTGTTTAATTCTTCTTAAACTACCATGAAAATAAGTTTCCTTTAAACATAAAAAAAGCAATTCTTAAGAAGACCCTGCTCAATTGCTAAAAAAAAAATGAGGAGGGCGTGACTGGATTAAGGTCCATATCAGTATTGACAGTACTTAACCATTTTCATTCTTTGTGGTGCAGCTCTGCTGCATGGGTGGCTAAAGGGGGCTTTAGTTCAATAACGAAAGTTAACCAATAATACCGTAAAAAGGAAAATCTATATTTACTTTTTTGCATTTTACGTTTTAGGACAATTAATAAATCTAATTTTATAAACAGCATTTTTGGTCAAGTATTTAAAATAGAGTTGAATCGTTTGCAAGTTTCTCCTTAAGGTAATATTATAAAAGGAGGTTAGTCTCGGAAACTTCTCTGTATTTTGGCAGGGAAGTTTTATTTTTTAAAATTACTTAAATTGGTGTTCTATCCCTTTTTATTGTAATCTAAGAGGCGACAGGGATATTGGATATTTTTTTATTCAATTTAACCAGCTTTATAATAGACTTTACGAGAACAACCAAGATGATGTCCTTTTTTCCTTTGTAGGTTTCCCATTCTTGAATTTGGTTACTTAACCTTTATTTAAATGTAATAATAGTTTAAAAATCCATTTGAGTAAAATAGATTAATGCAGTTTAAATAAAGAGTTGTAGGAAGTGTCTGAAAACAATTAAAAGAGCCTTGGCAGTAAAATCACTGGTCCAAGGCTGATTAAACACTATATTGTAAATTCGACCTGTTCTTCTTTAGGAGCTTTAACATTATTTTGCTCTTTGTTTTTCTGCTTCGTTTTTGAACCTCTTCTATTCTTTTTCGTTTTACCTGTTGTTAGCATTTCACTTAACTCTTCTTCCCATTTAGAAGACTCTGTTTCATATTCTATTCCAGCAAACGATTTTAAAATAGCCTCAATGATTACTTTTGCTCCCTCTGGCGGAACAGCCATCCCTACTTGCCTTCTAACACTCTCTTTGCCCCCAATAAATTTAAACCAATCTGGGAACGTCTGTAGCCTTGCTCGTTCACGACTTGTTAAAGCCCTTGGCTCATTGTAATGATACATATGAGTACCACCGCCACCACTTCCAGTTACAGTATAGGCTGGTGTATTAGGGTCTAATCTCTTATAGATATTAGACATCCTTGCACCCTTCACATTCAACCTTAAATGTTCAGGAATACCTACATACCATGCGTTTTCCCCTGGAGGTATATGCTCCAACATTTCTATTACCTTACTTTGATGCTTTGTTGGTTCATGATTAAAAGCATCTTCTGGAATCAGTGGTTCTTCCAACGCTTGACGGGAAGTTTTCCAAGTCGAGGAATCTTTTAACGGTGCTTTCGGCACTTTAAATGTCCATCCATAATCTTTTCGGATTCCCACTATTATTATTCGATGTCTTGCCTGTGGAACGCCATATTCTTCAAATTTATACTTATGCGGTGTTATATTATATCCAGCCTGTTCCATCTCCTGAAGAATTTTAATAAATGCTTGTCCTTCATTGGCACTTTCCAACCCACCAACATTTTCTGCAATAAACCATTTGGGCTGGTGGTAATTTAGAATTTTGACTCCATATGAATATAAAGGTCCATACTCCCCTTCTAACCCTTTAGATTCCCCTACTATGCTATAGTCGTTACAAGGAAAGCCAAAAGCCAGGCAATCAAAATCGGGTAGTTTCGTAATGTCTAACTTTCGGACATCTTCATATATTACAGTTTCGGGCTTATCGGGGCATATATTATGGCGGAATGTTTCGCAAGTTGATTCATCATAGTCATTAGCCCAAGCATGTTCAACTTCAAACATTTCCCCGTCTTTTTCAACTTTAGCCATTTTTGCTCCAAGCGTTAAACCGCCAGGACCACAAAATAACTCTCCTTTTTTAAAAATCATCTATGACAACTCCAATTGTTCGTTCTTTGTTCGATAGGTTAAATTATACACCACAAATAGTTTTATATAAATAATCAAGTTTTGCCTAAAAAAAGACCCTTTATAAGAAGTCTTATAAAGAGTCTATATCAGTCATTGTAATAACGGTATTGGAGCTGAACATATTTCTTAGTGACTCATGGCTAATTGGATTTACTTGATAACGCTGAAGTAGTCTAATTACATTACGTGCAGTAATAACACTGCCATTTACATGTGTACGGTCAGCTATATTTTGAACTTGAGAAGCAATATTGCTGCCGAAACCGTCAGCAATATACATAAAAAATTCCAAATTGCCATTTTGATTTTGATATGTTGGAATATAGTTATTTATCATTCTATTTCTATGGTCATTATTAATCGTATAGCTTCTATATGCCTTTGTATCTATAATTCCAGAGTAGTTTTGTGGAGATTCTACAAATATATCAGGATGCAAGGCATGACTGCCTACATGTTCTGCTTGAAATCCAAGTTGTTCAAAAACGCCACGAGTAGCGAATTCAAATTCTGTTGCAAGTTCCGTTCCACTAATCGCCATGTTTAAATAACTCGCCTCAAATTGGCCAAACGTATCAGGGCGGAATCCATCCAATGCGTCTTCTACTTGACGGACTGTATAGCCAGTTGAATCAGCAATTTCCCTAACTAATGATGCTGTAAAATTACTAATAGGTCTTGTCCCTGCAATATGAAGCAAATCACTTCTAATTCTTCTTTCCCGATACAAATTATCTGTAACCGTTTGCCCTCCAAAATTGCGATTGTCTCTGTTTTGACCTGGGGCTAAACCAAATCCCCTTTGGAAATTTTCAATTCCATAAGGGCGATTAGTGTCAAGCGGTCTTAAACTTGTACCATCATTAAGGATTAAGTCTACTTCATTTATTCTTTCCTGCAATATATAAATGCTTCCATTGGAGTTTCTTCCAATAAGTTGGGTGTACTCCAAATAGTTTATAAAAGTATTTGCAATATCCTCCAAATAAGATATTGTTTGTTCTCTTGACCGCATTCCTGTTGTACTGCTCTGATACCGTTCTTCAAAATTCGATGGCAATACTGTATCCCCATGTGAGCGATAGCTGATTATCCTTTGAACTACATGTTCAAAACAAATTGGTGATTCATTCTCCCCTTCGGTAATTACAAAACGACCAATTTCTTCCTTCGATAAGGTCTGAACTCGATTATCAGCAAGTAATCTCAACAGAAATCGAAAGGGTCTTACTTGGAAACGATAATGGATATTCACTCTGTTTCTTATCGAATAAGGCGAAGGATACTGCAGTTTCATTAACTGGTTCGTAACAATAGGAACAGGAGGCTGTCCAGACAATAACGCTTCCCCTGCTAATGTTGTTCGGACAGTATCCGTATTTGTTTCCTTATAAATGAGACCCAAATTATATAGCCAAGATTCGTATGTTCTTGCCCCTCCTGCCCGTCTATCACGCCTTTGTCCAGGTCTTTTTAACCCATATCGTTCTAATTCCGCTTCAAAATCCAGTTGACGGTTTAGATTGCTTCTCCAATTATCTCCTAATGTTTGCAATGTAAAAACCGACAAAATATCGACAACTGGATACAATTTCCTCTTATTTCGTGGAACTTGCCAATTGTTAATCATAACGATAATTCCCCCACAAGATGTCTAAATTCAATACACAAATACTATAGTCAATATTATAGCAACTATCTGCCAATATAAGTATATCGAATCAAGATTATTTGCCCATAAAAGGATTTTTAATCCACTTCTCCTTCCCAAGTTGTTCCGCATCATGCTTCGCAATTGAAATTGGATTGATATTTAGGTCTTCCAATATTTTTGTATATTTATCAATTTTATACTTGCTGTATTTTTCCTTTTCCTTTCCATTGCAATCCACTTTCAATCCTTTTAATCTATCAAAACCATGACGTGATACATCACATAAAAATTCTCTCAATTTACTCTTATCCCTTTCTTTGATATTACTTTCACCTATGATTTTTTCCGATAGACTAATAGGGTAGTAATTCCCTTTAAAGAAAATTGGGCATATGTTTTTCGTCATATACTTAGTCCAAAATTCATCTGTCAAGTAATTTTCTAATCGCTTGTCCAGTCCATACGTTCTTTTCATGTAATTCAGGTGTCTGTTCTGCAAACTCACTTCAAACCTCAAAACGTCTTTCTCATATTCTTGAATTTTTTCACCCTTTTTTTCACGCTCTGTTTCTTTATCGTAAATCATGACTTTCATCGATTTTGAATTAAAATATATCGTAGATTTATAATGGTCATTTTTTTTCTTAAATCCGTACTTTTCTACCGTCTTTTTATAGATTTTCAGCAAAAAGTCCCGATGTTTTTTATTCGGAACTGCTGCATCAAATCGGAAATCCAATCGCAATAACATCAATTCTTTATCATTATTGTCAAATATATAGTAGAGGTATTCATCAAGGCTCTTTTGAATTTTTGTAATGTCCTTTTCTTGTATATCCGCTTTACCTATCAATTTTATAAAGTCAACATAAACATCCATTCGCCATATTGCAAATAGCTTTTTGAAGGAAGTTGATATGCCATTAAAATTTTTATCTATCACATTTCCAATTAAGGTTATTTTTTCTTTAAACTTCCTGCATAGTAGTCCTATTTCATCTTCCTGCAATAATACTTGAAACTTTGCTGTATGTATCAAAATATAACCTTCTTTCTTTATTATTTGTTTATTCTTCCTTTATCTTCGTATCGGGGAAATAACAATTCCTTTATTATCAAGTGTTTAGGATACTTTCTTCTGTGTATTTTTTTCCCGAACCGAACATATTTATTGTTACCGTCAAAACCATTAAAGGTTTGTATTGATATAATAGAGCCAATCAAAATCAAAAAAAATAGATTATGTGTCTGACCACGTTCAAGCTATTGAAACTGACGCAATAAAAAAAAGCCCTTCAGTACCAGCTGAAGAGCTTGTATCTTACTTACGGTTTATGATTAATAACTTTTATAACTTTAATCTGGAAGGGTGGGTGGTACGTATAAGAATCCCATTCGCTTGTGCAGCTGAAAAGGGAGGAATCCAGAAAATCTCGTTGTTCCTTACGAATGTGATAGTTACTTTTCACTTACCATTCTTTAGCACCTTTTCCAAATACGGTTTCATATCCATATAAATGTCATATAAATCATCATCTTCTTGTATTTCGTAGCATTTATTCAGCAAATCCTCTAACGTACGTATTTGTGCTCTGCTAACAAAATCAGGTAAGGATACTATTTCTCCTTTAACTATAAAATTCATATCACTTACCCCTATTCCATTAGCTTCATAATAAAGATTAAGAAAGGATTCATTTAAGATTGGTGTTTGCAAAATATTCACCCACTGGTTTCCCCGAATTGTAATCACCAAATACATTTCTACATTTTGATTCTTCTGTTCCTGAAGAGAAAAAATCTTCGTGAAAATTTCAGATAACAAAGTGCCATCTAAAACTTTATTGCTTGTAAAATTTACGATATTGCCCACTATATCTTGAATCAATTCTTTTTCTTCCCTTGGCACACTTCTTTCAAATGAATCTTCAATTATTTCATCCATACTTTCGTCAAGGCTGAATACTTCAATTAAAGACTGCATTTCCAAATGCAATTCTTTCGCCAACTTCATAACAGTTGAAAAAGAAGGATTCGTAGTTTGCCCCTTCTCAATCTTACTTATATAACCTGCATCTACCCCTACTCGCTTGGCTAACTCCCTAACACTCAATTGCATTACATTTCTTTTTGTATTCACTAACCACCCAAAAGAACTCTCCAACTCGAATACCTCCAAGTACAATTTTTCAGTCAAAAAAATTCATTTATTGACTATAAGCTACATTTATTATATATTTTATGTAGCGAATACGCAAATATTATAATAGAAAAGGTGGGATTAACTATGGCGGAGTGGTACTAACCCTTCGGGAAGGATGCTATAGTTTATGTCAAGTGTTGTAGAAAACCAAACAGTACAACATAACAACGGAAAAGAATTAAAGGTTGAACGTATTTTTAATGGTGAAAGTAAAATCAGTTTTGAAGAAATTATTCTCTCTTTGGTTGACAAGAAGATTGACAGATTAGTAGACGATTATTACCATCAGAATAAGGTGAATATTGCATCTCATGAAGAAAGGAATGTATCAGCATGAGATGTGCAGTCTATATTCGTGTATCAACTAATAAAGAAGAACAAAAAACGTCATTAGTTTCTCAAAGAGAGCTTTTTATTCAGTATGTTGGTGAACGTGAATGGGACATCTACGACTTTTATGTAGATGTTGATTCAGGAACAATTTCCAAAAGAAGTTCATTACAAAGATTAATAAAGGATGCAGAAGAAAAGAAATTTGATGTCATTCTTGCTAAAGAACTATCACGTCTTGCACGTAATGGGGGACTTTCCTATCAAATTCGTGATATAGCACAAGCCAATAATATTCACATAATTACGTTGGATAACGCAATTGATACTACCATAGGAAATATGGACAAGTTTGGATTATATGCTTGGCTATATGAGGAGGAATCCCAAAGAACGAGCATTCGTGTTAAACGTGCTCTTAATACCAAGGCACAAAGAGGGGAATTCAAAGGCTCTATCCCTCCTCTTGGTTATGAAGTCAAAGATGGAAAACTATATGTTCGCAAAGATGCTACATCTGATATAATAAGAAGAATTTTCAGGGATTATTTGGCTGGAAAGGGTTTTGACCGAATTGCAAGAGAATTATTTGAAGAAGGCATCCCTACTCCTTCGCAAATCGCTGGAAAATCTAACTGTGGAGACAAATGGCATGGGTCAACTGTAAGAAAAATACTTGAAAACCCTCATTATGCTGGGGATTTAGTTCAAGGTCGTTCAACAACTAAAAGTGTTACAGTTAAAAGTCGAAAATATAATAACCCTAATGATTTTATTGTTGTCCCTAATTCACACGAAGCAATTGTCTCTAAAAAGGATTTTGAGACAGTTCAACAGCTTATTAATAGCAGGAAACGGACAAGACCTCAAGCAGAACTTCATCTCTTTACTAATACAGCTTACTGTGCTGATTGTGGAAGAGGAATGCACTTCAAGAAGAATTGTAAAGGCTATGTATGCGGTAACTACAATAAACATGGTATAACCGCATGTAATGACCATTTAACAAGAGAATCTGACTTGATTTTAGCCATTTTAAATGATATTCAGACCCTTGCTTCCAATTTAAACAACGAAAAGATTTTTGCAAAATTGGAAGCACAGCTTAATAAACAAAAGCAATACAATGAACAAGAGATTAAAAATCTTGATAAGAAATTAGAGAAGCTCAAAAATAGAAAGAGAAAAGCCCAAGATGAATACTATGATGAAGAAATATCAAAAAAAGAGTACAATGAATACATCAATTCAGTAAATCTTGAAATTAATGATATTCTAAAGTCTAAACAAGCTCTGGAAGAATCTATAAAAAGCCAAGATGACATGTTAGCCTTTACAGAACTAAAGGAAAACCTTGAACAGTTCTTATCGTTTAAAAAGCTAACCCCTGAAATGCTTCACACTTTAATTGACCGTATTGAAATAAAAGCAGACGGAAGTCCGAGAATCTTTTACCGATTCTCGAACCCTTCTGCTTATTCTTTAATCCTCTCCATCAACGCACAGCACTCTACATGAGCTGTCTGCGGAAACATATCTACCGGCTGCAAGTACTCCACTTTATACTTCGAACTCAACACTTGCAAGTCCTTAGCTAATGTTGAAGGGTTACAGGAAACGTAAATGAATTTCTTCGGCTTCACTTTCAAAATCGTTTCCAAAAACTTTGAGTCGCACCCTGTTCTTGGTGGATCAACGACTACGACATCCGGCCTCCATCCTTCTTTCACCCATTTAGGCATGAGCTCTTCTGCTTTTCCAGTAAAGTATTTTGTATTATTCAAACTGTGTTTTTCTGCATTTTTCTTTGCGTCTTCGATACCTTCAGGAATGACATCCATACCACGTATTTCTTCTGCACCATCTGCCAGCCAAAGTCCGATCGTGCCGACTCCACAATACGCATCGACAATTTTTTCTTTTCCTGTTAATTCTGCTGCTTTTTTTACTTCATCGTAGAGTTTAACCGTTTGGACAGGGTTGAGCTGAAAAAATGCTCGTGCGGAAAGTTCGTATGTGAACTCTTCAAGTCGTTCTTCTATTATTTTTTCACCGGAAAGGTGAATGGTTTCATCTCCTAAAACAACAGATGTCCGTTTGGGATTGATGTTTTGCATGACGGAAACCACTTCTGGTAATCGTTTTTTAATTTCTGATATAATTGCTTCTTTACTCGGCAATTCTTTTTTCGCGGTAACAAGCATGACTTGTACTTGCCCTGTTTCTATTCCAACTCGGGTTACAATGGTTCGAACTATGCCTTTTCTTGTTTTTTCGTTATAGATGGGCACATGAAAGTCAGCAAGAATTTGTTTGACGACATTGGTTACTTTATTGGTTACAGGCTGCTGGACGATGCATTCCGGGATGTTGATTAGTCGATGGGAATCGATGCTGTACATCCCTGCAATCACTTTTCCATGATCCGTTCCAAGCTGAAATTGGCTTTTATTTCGGTAATGCCACGGGTTGTCCATTCCAATCGTTGGACGAATGTCCATTTCATCAATATTAAAACGTGTATGACGTTCCAATGCTTGGATAAGAATGTCACGTTTTTCCTTGAGCTGCTGCCCATATTCTAAATGCTGGAGCTGGCATCCACCACATTGCTCATAAACGATGCATGGAGCTTTCACCCTGTGTTCCGAACGTTTGCGAACCTTTTTGACGATCGCTTCAGCATATTTCGGATGGGCTTTTGTAACTTCTACAACAACTTCTTCACCAGGTAAAGCCCCGGGTACAAAAACAACTTGCTTTTTAAAATAACCGACACCTTCCCCGTTAATTCCTAGTCTTTTAATTGTTAGGGGAAATTGCTGTTTTTCTTTTACTAAAAGATTTTTTTCATTTTTCAACATTAATCACTCCGCTGTCTCGATGCTTCTCCATAAATAGAGGGATGCATAACTTAAATAAGGATGCCAGTCTTTACTGAAATTCTCCATTTCTTCATAGGTAGGCTTTTTTTCTAAATTAAATAATTTTTTCATCGCATTTTGTATGCCGATATCTGCCAATGGAAATAAATTAGGTCTGCCCAAACCAAACATTAAGAAATTTTGAGCTGTCCAAGGTCCGATACCACGTATTTTTACCAATGTTTTCGTGATTTCTTCATCTGATTGGCCTTTAAGTTCATTCAGATTTATTTCACCTGATGCAATCATTTTGGACAACCCGATTAAATATTCAGCTTTTCTTTGACTGAATTTTAGATTACGTAAATCATCTATAGCGATTTCAGCTACTTTTTCAGGTGATGGATAGAACCAAACTCCCTCTTTTTCAAATCCAAATGTATGTACAAAGGTTTGCGTTAATTGCATCGCAAATTTCATATTTAGCTGCTGGTGAATAATACATTTTACTAAGCAGCTATATGGCGAGATATCTAATACGATAGGGGTTCCACGATGACGTTCAAAAATTTCCTTCAAGGATGTTTGCTTAAAATGATCATTGATTTCGTGTAAAGTCACATGCCATTGAAAAATTTCATATAGTCTCTCAATGACTTGATTTTTCGTTTTCTGATTTTGACCTTTTATAATAAAACAAGGATCGCCCATCGTACCAATGGCTTGAATACTGACAACTTCAGTTTCCGGTTCGTAAATAGGGATTTTTATTGTTCTCGATTGTAGATCAACCCAATTTAAAGGATCTATCGATTGCCGCTCTAGTGCTAGATCAAAATGATAGGGTCCTTTTATTTTCACCGTTTCTTCCCACATATTCCCCACTCGTTTCGTTTTTTTCGTATTATACCATAAAGAGTTAAAGTATGTAGGCGGGTCTGCCAATCAGAGAAAAAGGCTCAAATCATTATCGATTTGAACCCAGATTGTACCAAGATTCTCAATATCCCGCTGGATTGCTTAAGGATCCTTTCCTTTCTCCTTCATCATGAAATAGTCTAAGCTTTTAAATGTGTATCCCCTTGCTTTTAAATCTTTGATTACTTTTTCAAGTGCTTCCGCGTTATCTTTTGAAACGGTGTGAAGAAGCATGACTGCTCCTGGATGCACTTGGGCCATGATATTGTCGTATGAATATTTCCACCCTTTTTGTTGGTCAACATTCCAATCTTTAAATGCAATTGACCAAAGGACATGTGTATAGCCTTCTTGATTTGCAAGCTGCATCGTCCGCTCACTTAAAATTCCTCTTGGTGGTCGCAAATAATGCATTTCTTTTTGAGTAGTAATCCGAGCTGTTTCTTCTTTCACTCGTTTTAATTCTTCCTTTAATTTTTCATCGGAAATTTGCGTCATATCAGGGTGGCTCCATGAGTGATTTCCAACGATGTGACCCTCATTAACCATTCTTTTAACCAGTTCTGGTTTTGATTTTAAATAATGACCCGTTACAAAAAAAATAGCAGGAACCTTTTCCTTTTTTAATACATCTAAAACCTTTGGTGTATAGCCATTTTCATAGCCGTTATCAAAGGTCAAATACAATATCTTGTCGTTAGGATTTCCTTTGTAAAAGGCATTGTATTTTTGCAAAAGTTGATCATATTCTTTTCCTGCATCTGCTTGTTGTTCATTTTTCCCCTTAGTAAATCCCCAGCCAACAGGAAAATTAGATACTGCAGATACACTGTTTGCAATTGTAAAAGCTAGCAAGATTACAGCTGCCATTATCAGTGATTTTTTCATTCATTTATCCACCTTCTTTTTTATGTTAGTTTTTTGCGAATGGAAAATAGATATTCTATCTAATAATTTCCAGTCTATTTATTTGTGGATAAACGAGCTTTTTCACTTTTCAAATACATTTTTATTGTGGATTTTTATAAAATATAGTTAAAACTGTTGATGAAGTGGATAAAGTTGTGGATAAATTTTAAATTTATTGAATTTTTATATAGATTGTGGATAAAAATTATTGAGGCTTAGTATAAACTAAGCCCAACAATTTTAAAGGGATACTACTATCATTCGGTTTCCTTTAATGAATAAGCAGCTTTTCGTTCTAATAATCCTTGTTTTACTGCTGGCCATTCATCATTTGTTATAGAATACAATACTGCGTTTCGAATATATCCATCTGAAAGTATTCGTTCCTTTCTCATAATCCCTTCTTTTACAGCACCTAACCTCTCAATTGCTTTTTGAGAACGCTTATTTCGCTCGTCTGTTTTTAACTGAACCCTTATCATTTGTAATTCTTCAAAACAATATTTTAATAGCAAGAATTTGCAATCTGAGTTAACAAAAGTTCTTTGATAACTGGTTCCATACCAGGTTGATCCTAATTCACATGATCTTTGATTCAAATTGATTTCATATAATCTTGTCGTACCTACTACTTGGTTAGAATCTTTCAAAACTACAACAAACGGTAGACCAGTCTTTTGCTCACGAAGTTTTATAGCAGTTGCTGCCCATTCCTGCATATCATTTTCAGTATTCACACTTGTTAACATAAAAACCCAATTTTTAGGGTCATTAATTGTAAAGAGTGGAGCTGCATGCTCTATTTTCATTGGTATTAATTTAATTCTTTCGCTTTCTAATGTAGGCGGATTCTGAAAGGATAGATTGATCATATTAATTTTTCTCCTTATTTATTTTTCGCTTTTTTAAATTTCCATAGTTTTTGCCATTAGGAATAGCTTGTTTACTGTTTTCCAATTCCGATCAGTTATTGGAACATCCAACTTTTTAAGCTGTGTTGCCAATTTAGAATTACGAATACTCTGGCCAAAGAATAGATACACTTCTTTACCGACTATTTGATATTTGTCGATGTCATTTTTAAAATTTTCCAAATGATTGATCCCCTCCTCAGAAGGCAAATCAGCCAAAAAGGATATATGTACACTTTCACCTTCTAATAAATGATCAGTAGGAAACGGACAATCTTTGATAATTTGCTCCATTTGTTTAGCCGTTCTCAATATAACATTGACTGGGAAACCGAAAGTTGCGGGAAATTCATCCTCTATTTTTCTTTGTAAAAGATCGATTTCCTCTGACGATTCAAACAACACATTCCCGCTTTGAATATATGTTTTTACCTTATCTAAACCAAGAGATTCGAAAAAGTTTTTCAAATCTGCCATTTTTACTATATTGTGTCCACCTACATTGATGCCTCTTAATAGTGCAATATAAATAGTCATACTTCTACCTCATTTTATTTTTTTGGTTAGCAAAACTCACTTTTCCTAATATGTAAATTAAATAATTCTCTATTCCGAACCATAATTCCTCTAATGATAAACGAAATGTGTCACACTTTTTTATCCGGAATGTATTGAATTGTTTTTAGCTACAAAAAAAACAATCCTTCCAAATAGAAGAATTGTTAGCTTTCATTTTGTTGGATAATTTTCAGATCTGAAATAGCGTTCTTTTATGATTTGAAGATGGTGAAGCTCGTGACCAGCAATAATATATGCGAGTGCTCGGACTGTAACTTCTGAGTCGTTTGCTGTTCCTCTTTGTAACCATGCATCTTCATCCAAGCTCTTGAGCAAGTGAATGGTAGATTGGCGGACAATTTTTAAATTTTCAAGAAGAGCTTGAATTGATTGCCTCTCAAATTTCGCTCTTTCAACATATGCTTTATCATCATAACCAGGAAGTGAAATAGTTTCACCACGTGAAATGCAAAGTAGTCGATATCCCATAATTCGTTCGGTATCGGCAATATGACCAAGGACTTCCTTTACACTCCATTTGCCAGGTGCATATTTGAAATGGGCCTGAGTATCTGATATATCTTCCAATAAGGTAATCGTTTTATTCATTTGGTCATTTAGAATCTGTAAAATATCTTCATCCGGAACTAGATTGATGTATGTAGAATAATAGGGAAAATATTCACCTGATTCTGGGCGATTTTGCATATTTTTTCTCCCCTCTAATTTTTTTAACAATCCAATTTTAACACAAAATTCCTTAAACAATTATTAAAACTTTATCCCTTATAAGTTAGAACGTTCGTTTTTTCATGTTGAAGAAGCCATTCCTTTCTCCATAAACCGCCTGCATAGCCGGTTAAAGTTCCGTTTGATCCGATTATTCTATGGCAGGGAATGACGATGCTTAGCTTATTTTTACCATTAGCTGTACCCACCGCTCGAACCGCTTTTTCATTTCCAATCGACTCAGCAATATCTTTATAAGAGCAAGTATCTGCATATTTCACGTTTGACAAAGCTGTCCACACTTTTTTTTGAAAATCTGTACCTTCAAAAGAAATAGGAAATGTAAATTCATGAAGTTTTCCTTTAAAATATTCATCAAGCTGATGATAACAATCCTCTATAACCTTTGGCGTTTCATCGTGAACATCATGTTCTTTTGTTTCTCGTTCACAGAACAAAATAGAATCGATGGCTTCATTTGTTCCAATTATCTCAATAATTCCAATAGGTGATTGATAATCTACTTTATACTGCTTTTTCATAAAAGAGACCTCCATAGATAAAATGTAGCGTATGCCTCCCAGCCTGACCAATTTAATGCCATGTCTTCAATTTCCTCAATTGTTGGTTTTCTATCTAATTCCAACTGAATCTTTAATGCATTATGAAGACCTACGTCTGCTATCGGAAAGGCTGTAGAATGATTAAAGCATTTCATCATGACATAGTCAGCTGTCCATGCTCCTACACCTCTAATTGACATTAACGATTGATATCGCTGCTCATAATCATTTTTCCGAATAATACTTTCTTTCGTCAAATTCCCCGTGGCCATCTCTTTAGCTAAATCAATAATATACTCTGACTTTCTACTCGTAAATTGCAATTTTTTCAAGTCATTTATATCAATTGCTGCTATAACTTGCGGGGATGGATAAGCCCAGTAAGAAGCCCCTTCCCATTCAAACTTTTCACCAAACTGTTCAACAAATCTTCTTTTTAATGTATAGGCAAATGTAAGATTTATTTGCTGTCCCATAATTGCCCATGTTAATGCCTCAAACAAATCAGAAATCCCAATGACTCGCAGTCCATAATATTTTTGAACCAATGGCTTTAATACTCTATCATTCTGAGCTAACTCATAAAAACAGGACAGATCCTTATTTAAATCAAACCATTCCTCAATATATTTAGCTACTTTTTCACAAATGCTATTAGATGGTTTTCCTAATGGAAAATCCACGCGAATTGCACCTAAACAGTTACTTATTTTTATGATGATAAAGTCTCCATTAAATGATAAAAGTTTATAAAGTGACCCTTCTTTTATTTGATGCAAAACTTCTAAGTTTGATCTCCCTAAAAAAACTAAATATTCATCAAAACTAAATTCAGTTGGAGGGCAGAGTTCAATATAGGACTCACAATTCACCCAATTCATTTTCTATTCTCCTTCGATATTCACTAGGCGAGCATTGTTTTTCTTGGCGGAAAATCCGATAAAAATTAGAGGTGCTATGAAAGCCTGTTTCATAACAAATTTCAAGGTTAGTGAGTCCAGTATTTTGTAAAAGGTTTGCCGCTTTATCAATTCTTATCTTCTCCAAATAAGCTCTTGGCGTTTTTCCTGTCTCTTGTTTAAATAGCCTTTCAAGATAAAATGAACTAACACCCACATGATTAGCGATATCCTCTAATATCACCCTTTGTTTATAATGATTGATTAAAAAAGCAATTGCCTTTCTAATTAGATCGATTTGTGGAGTATGTTCAACTTCAGGCTGACATCTTTTACATGCTCGATAACCGGCTTTTTCAACTTCATTGATGTCTTGATAGAATTCCACATTGACTTTTTTGGGTTTCCTGGATCTACAGGATGGCCGACAGTAGATTTTTGTTGTTTTTACCGCTGTAAAAAATAGCCCATCATACGTCCGATCACAAGCAATGATTTTTTCCCACATCTCATCAAAAGAAAGATTGATTTTTGCCATTGCGAACTCCCTTCGTTAATATTCTTTATATAAATATTAAACATTTTTATGAAGAAAACAGAAACATGCACTTAAAATTGTATCCCTATTTTAACAATTCAATTATAATATTTCGTCCTCATTCTTGCTCTTATGATCTTAGAATAAAAAAGAAGAGGGATTTTATTCCACTCTTCAATATCTTAGTTAGAGATACATCGCTTTCAGAAAAACTACATTAACGGTTGTTTGTTCAATGCCAAGAGGGTTCGGATGTAGTGAGTCTGTCAACTCCTTAAATTCTTCCTCATTCAGTCCGATTTACCGTTGACAGACCACACAAAGGGTCTCCTTGCGTTTGATAGAGGTCGCCCCTAGTTATCTAATTTGACAACTACGATTATTCACTGTATTTAGAGATGAATCTTTGACGATCGGATTTCACTTGATTTTTAACTGCTTTTTTATAGTTTTTATATTCCTTTGAACTTACAATTTTATTTTTACTGGTTATATCAAGCTCAATATTTGAATTAGGACGCGAAATCAAAATAGAACCATCTGGTTGATTATAGGTGTTAAAGATATAACATTTTCCTCCTTCTGGTAAAAGATCATCTTCATACAATATATACAGATTTTTATCTTCGCTTATTCCACCTGATTTTTGCATTGGAATAGCTGTATTTTTTTTGAGCTTTCCTTTGATATTATCAATTACAGTGATTGAGTAATTTGTATATGGACTTGTTACTTCTTTGCTCCCGTTTTCTGTTTCGACTGTTACAGGGAATTTATATTCAGTACCTTCAAGGTTTTCAACATATCCCACAAATACATTTTTCGTTCTGAGGGTATTATGAGATCTTAAGTTGATAGATGTGTGGCCAGACTATATGAAAGAAAGTTTTGCTCTTTTAACCAAAAACGGTCGTTTATGGTTATGAACTACTTACAGCTTTTTATGTGGTGCCCATTTTTTAATATGTAATAAAAGGTAGAACAGTTGTATCATGAATTTGCCGAATTCCTTGTATCTGTTGTCCCATATGGAAGAATCTCGTATATTTTTGCAGCAAGTGCCTGAGGGGACTCCCTTGACCCTCTTTTAATCCAATCGGTAACAATATTGAAGATACCGCCTGCTAAAAACAGGATTTGCATTCTGCTCATGTCATGATCGTGTGTAATATCCGCTTGAAAGACCTTTTCCATTGTATAATTCAAGTAATCAAGCATCATATTAGATATATTTGAATCAATTAACTTTCCTGACGGCTTCTGTGCAGACACAAATCCCTCTATGATATATTCAATAATTAGCTGCATACTTTCATATGGATCCAAACTATCAACCTCTTTCAAGAATTGTTGAACAATTTCATCCACAGATGCTTGCACGACGTCGTAAACGTTGCGGTAGTATTTGTAGAATGTGACTCTAGCAACTCCAGCCTTTTTGCAAATAGCTGTTACGGTTATATCTTGCAGTTTATGTTCATGCAACAGTGCGCTTAATGCTTCCATAATGTATCTCTGAGAGTGTATACTGTCTTCTCTTGACTTCCTCAAAGCTAACACATCCCTTCATTCTGTTTGTTTTAAGTGCAAATCATCACATAGTGCTTGAATGATGAGAATTCACTGTTATACTTACACATGTAAGTACAAATGTTAGTGTAATGATAATGTCATTGTATAAAAGGACGTTATTGCTGTCAATGTGTACCATTTCCTTTGTTTCCTATTGGAAATTCACCGCCGTTTTGCAAGCTATAAATAGGGAGGGATACTCAGATACAATTTATAATTAATATTTTAAAATCCTATTATATGAATAAAATGTAATTTGGTATTTGTGCGTTTCTTGATTACAACGTAAGAACAAGAAAAATTTTCGACAAGAATAGAGTGAGATTCAATTGGCAAAATATCTGTATAAGTTAGGATATTGGGCAGTAAATCATAGGAAAAAGGTTGTATTCAGTGCACTCGCAATTCTTATTGCATTAGTGTTTTTTGCAGTCAACATAGGTTCCTCTTTCAGGGAGGAGCTGAGCATTCCGAATACACCGGCAGATAAAGCAGGAAAAGTAATTGAAAAAGAGTTTAAAGCGATGCAACCAGCAGGTGCCCAAGTAAAAGTGGTGTTTCAAGCACCAAAAAACGAAACCTTGGAGTCAGCAGAAGTACAACAGAAAATTGCAGAAGTTCTTGATGAGATAAAAAAAGATTCAGCTGTTGATTCTGTGGCAGCACCGATGCAGCTGCAGAACCTCAGTAAAGATAAGACTATCGGATATGCAGTCATTACGTACAAAGTGAAAGCGGAAAAGGTCACAGAAGCTTCTAAGGATAAGATTTTAGATAGTATCGAAACAACAAGGGATGCCGGCATTCAAACGGAGTTATCAGGAGGCGATATCAAGTTTTCCGACTCAGAGACTTCAGGTATGACTGAAATTGTCGGAGTACTTGTTGCCTTCGTAGTTCTGGCATTTACTTTTGTGTCTTTTCTAGTAGCTGGACTGCCGATTCTCACTGCGATAATCGGATTAGCAATTGGAATGCTAGGAATCATGATTGGGACCAATTATGTGGAAATCCAATCAGTTTCCTTATCATTAGCTGCCATGCTGGGACTCGCAGTAGGCATTGACTATGCTCTCTTCATTATCAATCGTTTTATACAGCAGCTTGCACAAGGAGATTCTGTTCCAGAATCTGTTGCCATCGCAACGGGAACAGCGGGAAGTGCCGTAATCTTCGCAGGATTAACTGTTATTATTGGTCTTTTGGGACTGTCTGTTACAAAGATTCCATTCCTGACAGCAATGGGCGTATCCGCTGCCTTTACTGTGCTCTCAGCTGTGTTGGTTTCCGTCATCATATTACCAGCCATTTTGGGACTTGTCGGCCATAAGATTGCCCCATCTAAACAAAATCGATTCTTGCAAAAGATGACTGGGGCAGGTAAGAAACATGCTGGTTCAAATAAATGGGGGGAATTTGTCATAAGACGTCCTCTGATTGTTACGATTTTCGCAATCGGACTACTTGCAGTGATTACGATTCCGTTTTTCCATATGAACCTTGGACTGCCTTCTGATGGAACAACAAAGTCCACAGAAACGACAGAAAGAAGAGCATATGATTTATTGACGGAAGCATATGGGGAAGGATTTCATGCCTCTTTAATGGTAGTAGCAAAATCAGAGGAAGCAACAGCTGAAACGCAAAATGCTATGAACACCATTGCAAAAGAATTGGGTAACCTATCTGAAGTGAAAAGTGTGACACCAGCTATCCCTGGGCCTTCTGGAAAGATTTATATGATTTCCGTCACACCAAAAACAGGACCTGACGATACAAAGACGAAGGATTTGGTAAAAGCTATCCGGGACAAATCGAACCAGACCAAGAAAAAAAATGGAATTGAACTAATGGTAACGGGCACAGCAGCCATGAATATTGATATTGTGCAAAAGCTGAGTGACGCCTTGCCAGTTTTCGCTGCCCTTATTGTGGGACTTGCGTATGTACTCTTAGTTCTAGTGTTTAGATCTCTGCTCATTCCATTAAAAGCAGTATTAGGGTTTCTACTTTCTCTTGGCGCTACATTGGGAGCCGTGGTATTTTTCGTGCAGGATGGGCATTTCCAAAATATATTTGGGTTCCCGGCTGCCGGTCCGATCTTAGCCTTCTTGCCTGTCATTCTGATTGGCATCTTGTTCGGACTCGCCATGGACTATGAGGTGTTCCTAGTGAGCAAGATGCGGGAAGTATATATGCATACAGGTGACCCGAAGAGAGCTATTGTAGAAGGAATGCGGGAGAGCGGGAGAGTCGTAGTCGCAGCGGGATTAATTATGATGTCTGTATTTATTGGATTCATGTTGGCGCCTGATACCATCATTAAATCCATAGGCATGGCTCTTACATTCGGTGTTTTCTTTGACGCATTCATCGTGAGAATGACAATCGTACCTGCAGTCATGATTCTCATGGGTAAGTCAGCCTGGTACTTGCCAAAATGGCTGGATAAAATTTTGCCTAACATTGATGTTGAAGGAGAAAGCATTATACATCGCGTAGAAAACAAAAGTGAAAAAATATATAAACAGAACAGTTAAAGTTAATTCATAGTTTTATATTCAGTTAAAAAACCGCTTCCCTATAAAATAGAAGCGGTTTTTTAGAGAAAGTATAGATCCTCCTTCGCTAATTATGTAAATATATAAAAGGAACTAAGGTTTTGCACTATACATAAAGCAAAAAAGACGTTACCCTTTCTGTAGAATTATAGGAAAGGATGGCGTTTCTTTATGAATCTTTCGATTCTTGACGAACTTCAACCGATCGCTGGAGAATTACAACGACATATGTCTCCTCATGTTCTAGAACACCTAGCCAAAGAAAAAGGATTCGTTCAGCGAAAGAGTAAATATCAAGCACAGGAGTTAGTTGCTTTATGTGTATGGCTTAGTCAACAGGTCGCAAGTACATCACTCACACAATTATGTAGCTGTCTGGAAGTATCTACAGGTGTTCTTATCAGCCCTGAAGGGCTTAACCAACGATTTAATGCTTCCGCAGTACAGTTTCTTGAACAAGTTCTACCTAACCTTCTAACTCAAAGGATTTATTCAACACAAGAAATAATTCATCAATATACCACGACCTTTAAGCACATTCGGATTCTAGATTCTACAACATTTCAGCTTCCAGATAAGTTCTCTTCACATTATCAAAGCTCCGGTGGAAGTAGCCATACGGCAGGAGTTAAAATTCAATTGGAGTATGACCTATTGAGTGGAAAGTTCCTGCACATTTATGTAGGACTTCTATTCATTCTGTTGGCAAATTGAAATTTTATTTAAAACATGGAAATCTTTCTTTCAAATTGACAGGTGCAAAGGAATCAAGAAAGAACGCTTAGAATGTCATTTATATGGGCAACTCATTAGTATCCTACTCTGTTTATCGACGATGTTCAAAATGCGTCAGTTACTCTTGGATAAGAAAAAGAAAGAGTTAAGTGAATACAAATCCATCTGTATGATAATAAATTATTATCTATTGTTTTATGAAGGATTACAAAAGGACATCCATGAATTATTAAAAGTTTTACTGCGCTTGTTTTATTTTTTAGAGAAAAACGGTAGAAAATCTCATCGGTACGAAAAGAAAACCGTCTTTGATAACTTAGGTGTTGTGTATGATTATACGTTGTCACAAAGTTCCAAATTTGCATAATATTTTTTTGAAATACCTATTTAATAGGTTTATTTGTTATGCCCACCTTTAGTACAGCCGTAGAAATTTTAAAAAATAACCTTCACATTTATCCTCTTAGCACCCTTAACTTGATGGCGATGTGGTAGTACCCCATAAAGCCTTAATGGTTTTGTCTTTCCACCGGATAGCTTTTTAACATTTTAAAAGCATAGGCTACTTTTTTCGCAAAATTTAATGGGGGTTCAACTGATTGAATATGAATATATAAAATAGTTGGCTCCATATATATCCAGTGATTATGCAAAGCACTGACGATGATTCCTTGTTGAACGATAGCATGCATAAATGCTGGTATTTCTTCTTCCAGGATAGCAATTTCTCCTAAATTTAAGGCATTTCCGTTTTGATCCAATGATTCAAAAGAAATACCTGCTGGCACAACTGATTGACTTATGCGACCTTGAACCAATACTTTAAAATTGCGATGAAATTCAACAGAACACACACCTTTATTGATTCTGCTTTTTCCTTGAAGGATTTGCCCAAATTGCTCACAAAGATCGTTAAATTGTTTCATCACGATTTCCCCCTTTTTAATAGAAGCTATGAGAAAGGGGGATGAGTTATGAAAATTAAAAAGCTAAGCCTGATTTCCAGACCTAGCCCTTTGAAATATTATTTAAAAACAGGCTCTTTAAATTGAGCTAATTTTTCTAATGATGATTTGTCGACATCAGCATGTAAGCTATTTCCGTGAGAGTCCATAGTGACGACAGCTGTGAAGCCTTCAACATTTAAGTGCCACATCGCTTCTGGGATACCAAACTCTGTTAAATCTACCCCATCCACTTTTTTAATACAGTCAGCATAGTATTGTGCTGCTCCACCGATGGCATTTAAGTATACACCGCCATGTTCCTGTAACGCTGCAAGTGTTTTTGGTCCCATACCGCCTTTACCGATAACCGCACGAATACCAAATTTTTTCATGATGTCACCTTGATAAGGTTCCTCACGAATGGAAGTAGTTGGACCTGCAGCTTTAACTGTCCAATTGCCTTCTTCATCCTTCGCCATAACTGGTCCACAATGATAGATGACTTGACCATTTAAATCTACAGGTGCATCATGATCGGTTAAATATTTATGAATTGCATCACGGCCAGTGTACATTCTTCCATCGATGCGAACAACATCGCCCACTTTTAATTCCCGAATTTGCTCTTCTGTAATTGGAGCCTTCAATGTAATTACTTTGCTTTCTTGCTCAGAAGCAGCGGCCACTTCGCTTTCTGCTTCATTTGCAAATTCAATTTTTTCACCGTCTTGGTAGAGCCATTCTTGAATTTCGCCAGTTTCAGGATTTACTTTCATTCCTAGACGACGGAATGCCCAGCAATTATACGCAACAGATACAAAGAAGCTCGCAGGAATACGGTTCATAACACCAATTTTACAGCCAAGAAGGGTTGTTTCACCGCCAAAGCCCATTGTTCCAATTCCTAATTTATTTGCATTATCCATAATGTAATCTTCAAGTTTACGTAGATCTTCATTTGGATTCACATCTTCTACAGAACGGAATAATTGCTCTTTTGCTAGATCATAGCCAGATGAACGATCTCCACCGATTCCAACACCGATAAAGCCTGCACTACATCCTTGACCTTGTGCTTGATAGACAGAGTGAAGAATACATTTACGGATTCCATCAAGATCACGGCCAGCACGTCCAAGGCCATCTAATTCACTCGGAAGACTGTATTGGATATTTTTATTTTCACAGCCCCCACCTTTTAAAATCAGGCGAACATCAATATAATCATTTTCCCATTGATCAAATTTAATGACAGGTGTTCCTCCGCCAAGGTTGTCGCCGCTGTTTTTTCCAGTTAATGAGTCAACCGAATTTGGTCGAAGCTTAGAGTCCTTTGTAGCTTGTGCAATAGCGTTATAAATTGCTTCTTTTATTTTTATTTGATTCACACCAACAGGTGTTTTAATTTTAAAAGTAGGAAGACCTGTGTCTTGGCAAATTGGTGAAATATTTTCATCTGCCATTTGGATGTTATTTGTAATAGTACCTAAACTCATTGCTGCACGCGTGCCAGCGCTTTCACTTTGCTTTGCTTTTTTCACTGCTCTGCGGACATCTTTAGGTAGATTAGTAGATGTTTCAACAATTAATTGGTACATGCTTTCCTGAAATTTTTCCAAATTCATTTTTACCTCTCCCTTGTTACATCTATTTGAATGAAATATATGTATAAATCCCATTCAATTATACTCCTATTAAACTCTTATTTAAAGGGAATGATTGTGGCAAAAATATTTCAGAACATATTAAGAACCTACTCCCATTCATTTAAAAATAATAGAAAGCTCTGAAATAGAGGCAATAACAATATCCGGTTCAAGTGTGACAGGTAATATTTCTTCATTTGCTTCTTTCATCCACTTTTGTTTACATAGATCCTTTATAGCTATATGATTTATTCGTTCGTCAGGCGGGATATTCAAAAAACTTTGCGGGATTTTACGTTCTATCCAAATCGAAGCTGTTCCATAAAGGTTTGCTAATTGAACATCATGGTCCAGGCGGTCCCCTATATGAGCAGTAATCACGTCACCATTTTGCTTCAGGCCATCAAAGATCCGAACATCTGGCTTGCCATATCCTGCTTTTTCCGGTGTAATGATCTCTTCAAAATATTGATCCAACCCGAGTGTTTTCATCACGGGAAATTGATACTTGTAAAACCCATTTGTAACCGCTGCTAAAGAATATCCCCTGTCTATCAGCATTTGAAGAGTGTGTAAAATATTTTCCTCCAACAAATAAATTTTCGGAAGAGTGGAATGTTTTCTTACTAATTCTTCAATGTTCATTTCACATGTAATTTGAGCTTTATCTAAAAAACTTTTTACGATATCATCCCAATCATATGCTTCAACAAAACGTTGCTCTTGCATACGTAATTGATGCTCTTCAACAAGTTCATCTATGACATTTTTCTTTTGTCCACATAAAGCATGGACCTTCTCTTCTATTTCCGGAAACACATATTTTCCAAAAGGATTTTGCATGATCGTTCCATCTAAATCAAATGTAATCCATTTTTTCACCTAAAGATCACTCCCCATCTATCCCTACAAAAAAATATTATTTCAATGTACTTTATTATAGTCGTAAAAAATAATAAAAAAGCCAAACTTTTAATCGCAAAGTTTGGCTTCATTTATTATTTCTTAAATTGCTCACATTTTATTTCTAAATCATCAATCATTTCGATTAAGCGATCAATATCTTCTAATTGAGTATCTTCTGGATCAATGGCATCTAATACTTCTAAGAACATATTCAATCTTTGTTTTAAATATTGTACCTGTGAATCTTTATCATGCACTGCGTTACCCAAAGTCGTCTCTCCTTTCATCATTTTACTATCATACCAAACATACAATAATGTGAAAAGGGAATGAAACATTGACAATTTTACTTTCGTTTTTAATAATGACAAAGGTGTATATATTTTTTCACAAGAGGAGTCTTTTATTATGCAAAACGTTTTACAGCTTCCATTGATCACACCGAAAAATGATCCATGGGAAGCATATTTAGATGTACAGGACCATGGAAATCTCGTCCTTTCTAATATCGAGTTTACAACAACTACCCTTTGTAATATGAGATGTGAGCATTGTGCCGTCGGATATACATTACAACCAAAGGATCCAAACGCCTTGCCACTTGATCTTCTCATTCAACGCTTGGAGGAAATCCCTTATTTAAGGGCTATAAGCATTACTGGCGGGGAACCAATGCTCTCAAAAAAATCAGTAGAAAATTATGTTCTTCCACTGCTTAAGTATGCTCATCAAAAAGGAATTCGTACACAAATCAATTCCAATTTAACACTGGACCCTGATCGTTATTTATTAATTGCCCCTTATTTGGATGTTCTCCATATCTCCCATAACTGGGGAACTGTCGATGACTTCATTGATGGCGGATTTGCCAATATGGCAAGAAAACCTACTAGGGAACAACGAAAAAAGTTATTTGATCGGATGATTGAAAACAGCCGTCTTCTTTCTGATGCTGGTGTGATGGTTTCAGCAGAGACGATGTTAAATAAACGAACTCTTCCTCATCTTGAACATATACATAAACAAATTGTGAATGAAATGAAGTGTGCTAGACACGAGGTTCATCCAATGTACCCTAGTGATTTTGCTGCTAACTTAGAGGTCTTATCACTAGAGGAAATACGTAATGCCATCCACCATTTACTAGATATTCGAGATGATAAAACATGGATGCTATTTGGAACATTACCATTCTATCCTTGTAGTTTTAAAGAAGAGGATTTAACATTACTGAAACGATTATATACAAGTAAAAACGTTTCTGTTCGAAATGATCCTGATGGCCGCTCACGGCTAAATGTAAATATTTTTACTGGGGATGTCATTGTTACTGATTTTGGCGATACACCGGCTCTTGGCAATATCAAGCACGACACTTTACCTGATTTGTATGACAAATGGGCAAAAACACCGCTCGCTAAATCACTCAGTTGTCATTGTCCTGCTGTTCAATGCCTTGGTCCAAATGTACTTGTTAAAGATGCATATTACCGAGATGTTGATTTTCAGACGAGAAAAACCAACATTAGTATGGAAAAATAAAAACCAATTAGATCCTAAACAAGGCCGTCTCTCACAAGAAACGGCCCTTTTTCTTCTTATCTCGGATGATCTGATGCCAAGAAACCAAATGATACATAATCTTGTACAGGAATCCATGCACCGATTCCTTGTGAAGTAACATTTTTTACGACTAGTTTTTTCTTAGTTCCTTTTATGACCAGATATACTTCTCCATAGGTGACCTTTCCTTTTTCATTAATTGCAGGTGCATAGCCATATAAATATCCTAAGCGTTTTGCAGGAATATTATAGATACGATCCTTTTTTGTTCCTGCTCCGACAATGGTCTCAAAAGAAAGTGGCAGTCTCGTTTTTTCCATTGCTTTTAATAGCATCATTTTTTTGACATCATCTGCTTTAGATACCTTTGCAGTTAATCCGCCCCTTACAATTTTTTGGGCTTCTTGAACATAGTGAATTCGGTAATTCGTGTTTACACCTCGGTTATCATAGTAATTCGTGTTTATTTTTTGATATTGCCAGTTTGGTGAAGTTTCAATTGAATCATAATTTAGTGGCCATTCCCCTAAATAAATCGTTGCTCTAAATCCCAGCGAAAATGGTGAATTATTAATTGATGATTCATTTAACATTCTTATTAAATTTGGATTCTCAATTTTCACTTTAGATGTTTTGATAATTTTATTTGTAAAATCACTCGGTTGTAAGTAAGGCAAATCCTGTGTAGGATTTGGATAGGTATTTTCTTTTGTAATATCCAAAACAGATGGTGGAATTTTAATTTGCTCGATTTTTTTTGCAGAAGATTCAACTTTCTTATTAGCCATTGCAGAAGGCGATGCTGATAAGAGTATTAATAAAAACACAAGAAGAATTCGATGCCATTTCATATGAGTGTACTCCTTTCTATACTTCATAAGTATATTTTTTTCCCTTAATTAAATTATTATCCATCTCCTAGCATATTTCTTTTGAAATTTATTCTGAATATTTACAAATTTTAAATAATATTGTATACTGTAATTAACTTTTTCAGGAGGAAGGGGGGCGGCAGCACACAACTTTTAAAGGGGGAATGGATGAAGAGATTACTCTCCAAATCTGTATTACTTAAGATGTGCTGATTATTTTTATGCAAATAAATAGTTAAAAAAGCCTCTAAGTCAAAATATATACTTAGAGGCTTTTTCATTAAGCATTTAACGACAAGAAAAATCGTCCCTTATAAAAGATAAAAGCCAATTCCCATAATGATATAAGCAGCAAGTAGAGTTGCCCCTTCAAACCAATTTGTTTCCCCATCATTGACAAGTACAATCGTTAACAATACAGAAGCTGCCATTGCTACTAATTCTGGTAATGTAAATACCAATGGCATGTTTGAGGTAAAAAACAATGAAAGGATGACAAGCACAGGTGCAACAAACATCGCGATTTGCAAAGTAGATCCGAAGGCAATTTCTATAGCAATATCCATCTTGTTTTTAAACGCCATTAAAATGGCAGATGCATGCTCCGCAGCGTTTCCGACGATAGCAACTATCACAATACCTATAAATAATTCACTCCAACCAAAGCTTTTTGCCACATCTTCAAATGTATGTACGAGGTTTTCGGAAACATATGCTACAGCAATTGTGGCAATAGCCAATATGATAATGGATTTTCCTTTGCTCCACTCTGGTTCTTCTTCATGATCGTTTTGTTTTACTGCAGGATCTTGATAAATCCCTCGATGGGTAACAAGCTTAAAAAATAATGCTGCGAGATATAAGATAATCAAAGTGATGGAAATACCTACACTTAAATTCATTGTTTCAGCATCAGATAAGTTTGTTGAAAAAACTTCAGGAATGACAAAGGCAATAATTACAGCAAAAATTAACAATCCAGAACTATGTCGTGCGTCATATACATTAAATTTCTGACGTTTAAATTTCAATCCACCTACAAAAAATGCCATCCCTGCGACAAGCAGTAAATTTCCCAAAACAGATCCGGTTAAAGAAGCTAATACCACTCCAGTTAATCCTGCTTGAAGCGAAAAAATAGAAATAATCAGTTCCACGGCATTTCCGAAGGTTGCATTTAATAATCCGCCAATTCTTGGCCCCGCTACAATGGCTAAACTCTCAGTAGCTCGTCCCATAAAACTTGCTAAAGCAATAATTGTCAAACAGTAAATAACAAACATAATAACACTAGGCCAATGCATCAAAGATCCAATGATTGATAAGGGAACCCCTATACCAACCATAATGGCAAAAATTTTATTCATCTTTCTCCTCCTTAAATACGGAAAGTATCCCCATACTCTCTATTCCACTATTTTTTATCAAAAAGCTCCCATATAAAAGATAAAATTATTTTTTAATGATGAAATAATTGATTAAAATTCATATTTTATTTTAACCTAAAGTATTCTATCCACACATAACTTTCTCCTAAAATATTCCCCCCCAATTTTCATTTGATATATTTAACTGAATAAAGATTATCTTGCCAATTATTCAATATACAGTTACCATCACAAATAGAGAGTTTTGGAATAAGGAGCCTTCTTCTATGATTAAAACTGATAAATATCGTTTTTGGATTTTAGTTGGGATTGTGGCAATATCAGGCTTTTCACAAGGAATGTTACTCCCTTTAATAGCAGTTATTTTTGAAAAAGACGGAATGGCCTCCTCTTTAAATGGGCTTAATGCTACAGCATTATATTTAGGGGTACTTATTGCTTCCCCTCTTATGGAGGCACCACTACGTAAGATTGGTTACAAACCGCTGATATTGATTGGCGGTCTTACCGTTGCACTTACACTATTTTTATTTCCTATATGGAAATCCTTTTGGTTCTGGTTTTTCTTAAGACTATTAATCGGAATTGGTGACCATATGCTGCATTTCGCAACCCAGACTTGGATCACTTCGACATCCTCAAAAGAAAAACTTGGAAGAAATATTTCACTATATGGTTTATTTTTCGGTTTAGGCTTTGCTTTTGGACCTTCGCTGACAAGCTTAGTAGAAGTAAATGAGTCATTGCCTTTTATCATTACTTCAGCATTAAGCTTTCTATTATGGATCACTGTTTTTACATTGAAAAACGACTTTCCTGAAAAAGATTCAGAATCCGTGTCTTTTCTTGGAACATTCAAACGCTTTGGAAAGGTATGGAAGTATGCTTGGGTAGCTCTTCTTCCTCCTTTCGGATATGGTTTCTTAGAGGCATCATTGAACGGCAGTTTCCCTGTGTTCGCATTGAGAAATGGTATTAATGTTGAAGCAGTCTCAATGATCGTTCCAGCTTTTGCATTTGGAAGTATTATTACTCAGCTTCCATTAGGAATCATTAGTGACCGTTATGGACGAAAGAATACGTTAATTACGATTATTCTAATTGGCTTTCTTTGCTTTACAGCAGCAGGATTTGTCAATCAATCAGTTGTTGGTTTAATCATTTGCTTCTTTATCGCTGGAATGGCCGTTGGATCTACTTTTTCACTAGGTATTAGCTATATGGCTGATTTACTGCCAAAAACATTATTCCCTGCTGGCAATATTATGTGTGGAATATTATTTAGTTTAGGAAGCATGCTCGGACCATTTTTTGCAGGTATTATTATCGAACATATGAAAGGGGCGAGCTTCTTTTACCTTATCAGTTCCATGTTGTTGATTATTTTTATTTCTTTATGCTCATTTCGTACAAAGGAAAAAGAAAATAAAGTGTATTCGAGTATTTCTGGGTAGTTTTTTTAATAATTACATTTAGGAGGGTGTCCATTTTGGCACACCCTCCTAAAATTTTTAATGATAACCATTTTGTCCGTTAGCGGAGCTTGAATTTTTCCCTTTAGGTTTTTGTTTACTGTTTTGTTTTGTTTTTTTACTCATTTCGAAATCCCCTTTCAGTAAAATTAGGTATTCTTTTATAGTTTGTAACGTTTTGTGAAAAAGCTTTCCCGTTATTTTTTAACAGTGCATGTGTCTCTGGCTGTAATCAATGCGTTTATTTCTCCTCCGATGATTAATATTATTCCGCTTATATAAAACCAAAGCATAAGAACAATGATTCCACCTAAGCTTCCATAAGCTGCCGTATAATGGCCAAAATTGCTAACATAGTATGAAAATGCTAGAGAAACTAGAGCCCATCCCAAAGTTGCGATAAATGCTCCTGGAAAAACAGATAAGCACTTAATTTTTTTATTAGGTGCAAAATAGTAGATGCCAACAAAAACAATAAATAAAATAATCGGACTAATGATCCAGCGCAATGCTGTCCAAACAGCAGCAAACTTCTCTGGAATACCGAACACAGTAAACACATAATATCCAATATATTGACCAAATACAGGTAGTAAAAGTGCAATTAAAAAAACAAAGATCATCGCTACAGTAAGGATCATTGACATTGCTCTTGCCATAAACATTGAACGTGTTTCTTTCACTTCATAGGCACGATTTAATGCCTTAATAATTGCATTCATTCCTTTTGAAGCTGACCATAATGTCGCAAGTATTCCAAATGAAAGTAAACTAGTGCTCCGATTATTCAAAATGTCATTTAAATTTGATTCAATCATATTTAACGTTTCCTTCGGTGCAAAATTCCTCAATACATTTAGTACATCATTTGTATTGATTGGTAAATAAGGAAGTAATGTGACGATAAATAGTAGTAGTGGAAATAAGGATAATATAAAGAAATAGGATAATTGTGCAGCTAAACCTGTGATATCATTGTACATAGTGTGCTTTATTAAGGAAATGACAAAATTTTTATCTCTAATTATTTTGGAGCCCCCCATAAATTTCACCTCAAAAAAGTAACATGCTTATATCTATCCCCTAGCTTTTCCTATAAAAGCAAAATATATATTTGACACCTCACTTGTTTCATGAAAAGATAATTATAAAATAAGCTTTGTTAAACAATTGCGTTACCAATAACGCTGTATGGTATGCGTTCAGCTAGTTTTACTATGTAAAAAAATCGCTTCACGCATACCATACAGCTAATTTTATCAACAATAGACAGTAACAAAGCCATAAATTAAATAGGGGAGGATGTACCCGGTGGATCTTTCAATAAAAACAAATGAAAACATTCAATATATGATTTCTCAAATTACAACTAAATTAAGAATGGTTAATGTAGATGCATTAAAATCTTCGGATTATAATGAGGAAATCTATGATGATCTCCGTGATATTTATGAAATGGTGATGAAGAAAAGCACCTTTAGTCCAAACGAAATGCAAGCAATTGTAGAAGAATTGGGCAATTTACGTAAATAATAAAAGCGACATTCTATTGGTGTTATAGAATGTCGCTCTTTTCTATTTTACATCTTTTAAATATACCATCCATAATTGATCATCCTGATCAGTTGGAGAACCTCTTCCATCCAAATTATTCGAGATAAAATATAACTTTTCCCCATCAATATACACGTCCCTAATTCTTCCAAAATTTCCTTTGAGTGTTGTAGACTTTTTCGTCTTTAGATCAAATATTCTTAATGCCTCTCCGCGAAGTGTAGCGATATATAGCTTTCCATCTTTATACTGAATACCCGAGGGAGCCCAAGTAGTATCACCTGTTTGATAAAATGGCGTCTCCATTCCTTCCCTGCTTTTATCCCCTTCAATTATTGGCCATCCATAGTTATGTCCAGCTTCAATTATGTTAATTTCATCATGTGCAATTGGACCGTGTTCTGAACTATACATTTTCCCTTGTTCATCCCAAACTAGTCCTTGAGGATTTCGATGACCATAGGAATATACATAGCTTCCATTAAACGGATTATCTTTTGGTATCAAACCATCCTGTTCCATTCTTAATATCTTCCCGGATAATGTCGATAACATTTGTGCATCTTTAGTAACAGAAGCATCTCCAGCTGTAACATAAAGTTTTTGATCAGGACCAATTTTTATACGGCCGCCATTATGAATAGGCGAGCCAGGAATCTCTTCTAATAACACTTTTACTTCTTTCCATGCTTCCCTTTGCTTTTGGATGAGAATAACCCGATTAAGAGTAACTCCATTTTCTTGATATGTATGGTAGGCAAATGCTTGTTGCGATTTTTCAAAATTTGAAGTTAATTCAATACCAAGAAACCCGCCTTCACCTTCTTGATAGATCGTTTTATTCGTTTCCACAGGAGAACGTATAAATTGGTTATTTCTTGTATTTAAAGATACTATATACCCATTACGTTCGCTTATATAAAATGTATTTTTATGTTTGGTAATAGCCCATGGAACATTTAGTTTATTTAAAATAGATGTTGCAGATTGATTGGTAATTGTTTCTTTTGCTTCCGAATGATTTTTACCATTGTGATCGGAGCATGCGGTTAATAGTAAGCAAATAACAATAAGAAAGACTCTAGTCAACACAACCCCTCCCTTTACCTAATCTTTCGTCAATTATACTGGTATTTCCTTTCTTATAAGAAAGTTTTGTTAATGATTTAGGAGGTAAATATTCATTTCATGTTCGTTATTCGTACGATAGTTAAATTTACCGTCAATAATAAAAACAAGGCTTTTGTAAAAATGATTACATAAAAAAAAGCCCCATTGCGAGGCTTTTAATCTTGCTCTGTAAGTATAATTATGCCGTCTTTTGTTACTGCTATTGTGTGCTCATATTGGGCAGACAGCGATCCATCTCTCGTTCTCGCTGTCCATCCATTGTTATCCATCATAGTTTCATATCCGCCAATATTGACCATGGGTTCGATAGTAAAGACCATTCCTTCTTTTATTCTTGGTCCTTTTCCGGGTAATCCAAAGTGCGGCACCTCTGGTTTTTCGTGAATACTAGGTCCGATTCCATGGCCAATAAAATTCCTCACAACCGAATAGCCTTGAGCTTCTACAAATGTTTGGATGGCATGGCCAATATCACCAATACGGTTTCCAACTTTTACTTGCTCAATGCCTTTATATAAAGCTTCTTTTGTTACATCTAGTAAGTTTTGTGCGTTCTTACTAATTTTCCCCACTGGATAACTCCATGCAGAGTCTGCTAAAGCACCATTCAGGTTCACTACCATGTCAATGGTTACAATATCACCTTCTTGGAGCGGTTGCTTCCGAGGGTAGCCATGACAGATCTCATCATTAATACTTGCGCAAGTAGCATACTCGTATCCTCGATACCCTTTTTGTTCCGGTGTTGCACCATGCTTTTTCAAGAAATCATTGACAAACTCTTCAATTTCCCATGTTGTGACACCAGGTTTTATTTTTTTAGCTATTTCTTTATGTGTATTGGCTAGTAATTCTCCCGCCTTTTTCATCATATCTATTTCACGTTGAGACTTATATGTTATCATTTTACCTCTTCCTTTCAAAAGTACACCTATCTATATCTATGTTACTTACATAAAACTGTGAATACTAACATCTTATCTCTATTTGTATGTTATAGCAAAAAAATTAATCATCTACTAAAATCCGAATGCAAGGAATATTTTGTTTTGCTGCTCCAAATAAGAAAAGCGTAAGCGCCTTGCTCATCGGCGTACGGATTTTTGTAGTCTTCGACTGAGATAAAGGAGACACGGCGAGGGACGAGTCGATGTTGACTTATCGTAGGGAGAAGACGGAGAAATCCGCTAGCCGATAGGCGCTGGAGCTAGACATAGCAGACACTTTTCATGTCTAATATCCTTAGTAAATTTTATACTTTCTTACCTTTTAAAAAATGTATAGACATTTTGTCTTAATTAGAATATACTTACCTAGGTAATTAATTTGGAGGGAATAATCTATGATCCAATCACACGAATTTTTTCATCAATATAATCAAGTCTCAAGAAATTTAAGTAAAAAAATTAATGAACGTTTAGCTGATATTGGTATATTCAGTTCGCAATGGTCCATTATTTATTACTTATATCACCATGGGCCTTGTACACTGGTTGAAATTAGTAATTACTTAAATGTTGAAGCACCAACAGTAACAAGAACGGTAAACCGTTTAGAAAGCCTTCAATGGATTCGAAAAACGGAAGGTAAGGACAGGAGAGAAAAAAGGATAGAATTAACTGATATAGCAATGGATAATTACCCCTCTTTAATTGAAAAAGTTGGGCAATTTGAAAGCGATGTGATGGAAGGTATATCAGAAGATGAAAAAGTGATCGCTTTCCAAGTACTTCGAAAAATGATGACAAACATGGATTATCAGAGGTGAATAATTAAATGAAGAAAAATACATCAAACCTGTGGACAAAAAACTTTTTAGGTGTTTCGTTCACAAGTTTCTTTCTATTTTTAACGTTTTACTTACTAATGGTAACACTTCCTATTTATGTAATAGATGATATGCATGTTACGCAATCACAAATAGGACTAGTTGTTACTGTTTTTATTATTTCAGCAGTAATTGTGCGACCATTTTCAGGAATCTTATTGGAAGCTATCGGAAGAAAAAAAATGCTATTGCTCTCATTATTAATATTTTTTATAGCATCTGTTTTATATTTCTTTGGACATAGTTTTGGTTGGTTACTGGCCATTCGATTTTTTCATGGAATAGGTTTTGGAATTGCGACTACTGCAACAGGTGCTATTGTAGCGAATATTATTCCTGAGGATAGAATGGGAGAAGGTATGGGCTACTACGCAACTTTTATGAATTTGGCCATGGTCATTGGTCCTTTTTTAGGCTTAACGATTATTCATAGCTTTAGTTTCCAAGTATTATTTATTTTTTGTGGTATCTTTTCATTAATTTCCTTTATTTGCGCATTATTTGTTAACATTCCTCAAAATGTAAATAAAATTAATAACATCGGATTTAAATTAGGTGATTTATTTGAAAAGAAATCAATACCGATTTCCATTGTTACCGGGCTTCTTGCTTTTGGATACTCTGGAGTTCTTTCATATATGTCCGTTTATGCAAAAGGGCTCAATTTAGTTCAAGCTTCCAGTTTCTTTTTTGTTGTTTACGCGGTCTTCCTTTTAGCATCTAGACCTTTTACTGGTAAATGGTTTGACCAATACGGAGAGAACAAAGTGATCTATCCAGCGATTCTATTGTTTGGAATCGGTACTTTTATTTTAAGCTATACAGGAAATGCGATTACTTTATTAATTTCAGGTGCATTAATTGGTGTTGGTTATGGGACGATGACCTCTGGATTCCAAACGATTGCGATTAACTCGGTAGAGGCTAATCGGCGAAGCATGGCAACTGCAACCTATTTCACCTTCATGGATAGCGGGGTTGGCCTAGGCTCATTTGTACTAGGAATCGTTGCAGCAACAAGTGGTTATAGAAATTTATATTTGTATACATCAATCTTAATCATTTTTGGATTAGGGCTTTATTATTTACTTCACGGAAGAATGAAAAGTAAAAGCGAGCAGATTACTAGAGAAAGTGAAATTCAGGCATAACTTAAAACCGCTGTACAGCTTTCAAAGGTAAGACTAGAAGAAACTGCGAGTTTATTATAAAAGAAAAGCTTTTTGTACGATGTACAAAAAGCTTTTTTAATTAGGATTTGAAGTTACTCTTGGAAGAATTAAAACCTCAACTCGGCGATTCTTTGCTTTACCTTCTTCCGTACTATTCGAAGCGATTGGTTTGTATTCTCCAAAGCCTTTTACACTAAAATTACGAGGATTAAGCTTTTCATTGTGTAAAAGGATCTTCATAAAGTTTAATGATCTCATCACACTTAATTCCCAATTAGACTCAAAATTCGAATTGCGAATCGGAACATTGTCTGTATGACCACTAATAATAAAATTTCTTGGCGGGTCCATAACAAGTAATTCTGATAATTCCCTTGCTGTCTTCATATTTTTTTCGCTTATATTAGCTTTACCAGATTCGAACAGCACATTATCTCGAATAGTTAATAATAGCCCCTCATCTGTTAAAGATGTTGCAAACTTCCCTGATAAGTTATTTTTACCTATATAAGTATTTATTTTGGCCTGAACTTTTTCTAGTTCTTCGTGATCCTGCAGTTTTAACTTTTTTAATTTTTGTTCAGCCGATTGTTCAACCGATTCATTTTCTTTTTTTGCATTTTCTTGATTTTTTTCTTCTATCGCACCTGTCCGGAACTGATCCACTGGTTGAGGTTTTGAATAATCCATCACACCTACACCACTAGAGAAAATTCCATTAAAAACTTGTGAAAGCTTTTGAAATTTTTGTGCATCCACAGAACTAGATGCAAATAGCACAATGAAAAGCGCTAATAGCAATGTTAATATATCAGCATAAGGGAGCAGCCAAGATTCATCTACATGTGCATCTTCTTGAGATTTTTTTTTGCGCCGCTTACTCATTTAATTCACTGCTTTCTTCCAAAAACTTTTTCCGTTCTTCTGATGGCAAGTACGATGCCAGCTTTTGTTCAATGACACGTGGAGCTTCCCCTGCTAATATGGATAATATTCCTTCAAGCATAATTTCCTTAATTTTGACTTCTTGCTTTGATTTTCTTTTCAGTTTATTTGCAAAAGGATTCCATAAAACATATCCAGAAAAAATCCCTAACATGGTAGCAACAAAGGCTGCTGATATAGCATGACCTAATTCTTCCGTATTATCCATATTTCCCAGCGCTGCAATCAAACCAAGTACAGCCCCTAGAACCCCTAGGGATGGAGCATATGTGCCTGCCTGTGAAAAAATAGCAGCCCCTGCTTGGTGACGACCTTCCATCGCTTCAATTTCTTCACTTAAAACATCTCGAATATAATCAGCACTTTGCCCATCTACGGCTAGACTCAATCCATTTTTCAAAAATGGATCCTCGACCTCATGCAATCTAGTTTCCAATGCCAGTAGACCTTCTTTCCTTGCAACCTGTGCCAAATCAGAAAAAAGACCAATTACATTTTTTATATCCATATTTTTTGAATCTTTAAAAATAACACGAAATAGCTTTGGAACTCTTTTTATTTCACTAGTTGGAAAAGCTATTGTTACTGCTGCAATTGTTCCTAAAATAATAATTAGTAATGCAGCGGGATTTACAAGAGCGTTAATTGGAACTCCTTTTAAGACCATTCCAACCCCAACAGCTATAAAACCTAATATGACGCCTATAATCGATGTTTTGTCCATTTGCTTCACCCTAAATTATCAAAATCGTCTTCTTATCTTTTATATCGACAAAAATATCGATTCTTTTAGAGCAAATCATCAAAACTTCGACAATTGCTTTTATATCTATTGGCTGTTTTGGATATTTTGTTAAAATTCTAATCATATTTACTTAGTAAAACGTTGCTGATTGTTACTCTTGATGTAAAAGCAACAAAGCTTACTATTTCAGAAACTTTTTTTCAATTTTCCGTTCATAGTTTTTAAATACTGAAGAATTAGTCTTGACCCTTCTTTTCGATAATAATTCATTGTATTTTAGCATCTTTTCATTTAATTCTTTTCGAAGGTCTTCTTTATTTAATTCACTTTCACTTTTTCGAATAAGATCCTCAATGGTCATTAATTCTTTTTTTACCGATGCTTCTTCAGGGGAAAATCCAGCATTTCTCATGATGCGGTAGGCCATTCTTAAGTCTTCTGGTATATTTGCTAACTCATCTTCGGGTAATGGCTTACCCATACCTGGTAAATTATCAAATTCTCCATTTTTATATGCTTTCCGGATCTGATCTTCGGTAATTCTAAAGAAATCCATTCACAGCCATCCTTTCCGATATTTGATACTATTATTATATCGAAATTAAGTTTGTTCGAGCATGATGTTCCATCTTATTAATGACAATATTTTGACTATTAAGCCTTATAAAGGCTTTGTTAATGGTTATTGTTGAAAAAATCACCTGTATGGTATGCGTGAAGCGATTTCTTTACGAAGTAAAACTAGCTGAACGCATACCATACAGGGCTTTCTTAAAAACAACAACATTATTTAACAAAGCCTTATTAAAAAATGTTTTTTTGATAAAGTCATTCCTTTTGGAGATTCTAAACACATAAACGAAAAAGGAGTGAGGTTATGGCTAGAGGGAGTAGTTTTCATCATAAGAAAAAAGGACACCCTGGAAATTTTCCGGAAAACAGTTTAACCGAAAAACATACAAAAGAGGCTATTGGCGACGAGGAATTCATTGTCACTCGCGAAGCCTATAAAAACCGAGTAGAAGAAGAGGAAGTAGAATAAAAAAACAGTGCCTGACACCAAAGGTGTAAGGCACCGTTTTTTCATTTTTGGATATTTAAGCATTCACTTTTTCTTGAGCTTTTAAATCCATTGCCGGACCGAAGAATTCATAACGAATATTTTCTTCTTTTACTCCGAGCTGTGATAAAATTTGAACGGCATTTTTAAGGAATGGAACTGGGCCACAAATATAAGTAATCGTTTCTTCAGTAATAATATTTTGTAAAAAGCTTTTTGATAAATAACCTTCAAAATGATGACTTCCATTTGTGTTTAATGGTTTTTCATAACCAAAGTAAGAATGCCCATTTTCTAAATTTTTAACAGCTTGTTCTACAGCCTCTTTAAAAGCATGGAATTCTTCGTTTCTTGCTGCATGAATGAAATTTACTTCACGTTTGGATCCTTTACTTGCTAAAGTATCTAGCATACTCATCATAGGTGTTAATCCAACACCTCCAGAGATTAATGCAACTGGGGCTGTTTCTTCCATATTTAAAGTAAATTCTCCTGCAGGTGCACTAACTTCAATGGTATCACCAACATTAACCTGACCATGCAAATAGTTTGACACTTTGCCATTAGGATCAAAGTCTTTTTCTTTTTTTACAGAAATACGATAATAATCATGAACTGGTGCACATGATAAACTATATTGACGATTTAATGTGTATTCTTCACCAGGAATTTTTACACGGATTGTCAAGTATTGTCCAGGTTCATATGTTGTAACACCAGAACCATCTTTAGGCTTCAAATAGAAAGAAGTAATCACATTGCTTTCTTGTTCTTTTTTCACCACAATGAAGTCTTTGAAATCCATCCAGCCATTTTCTTGGTCTGTAGCTGCTTGATACATTCCTTTTTCTACATCAATAAATGCTTGTGCAATAACTCCATAGGCTTCGGACCATGCATGAATAATTTCATCTGTTGCAGCATCTCCTAGAACCTCTTTAATTGCTTTAAGCAAAAATTCTCCGACAATCGGATAATGTTCTGGCTTTATTCCTAAACCACGGTGCTTATGAGCAATTTGTTTAACAACTGGAACAATAACTTCTAGTTGGTCAATGTATTTTGCTGCAGCATATACTGTATATGCAAGTGCAGTTTGTTGTCTTCCTTGTTTTTGATTTACATGATTAAATATATTTAATAACTCAGGATGTGCTTCAAACAACATTCTATAGAAGCAAGTAGTAATTTTAGTCCCTTCTGTTTGTAAAACAGGTGCTGTTGATTTTACAATATCTATCGTATTTTGAGATAACATGAAGTATCGCCCCTCTTTTTAAAGAAGTATTTTAAATACATCTTTAAAATACTCCCATTGATAATTAAAAGCAATATTTCAAATACATCTTTAAAAAAGCTGTCACAATTTAGACAGTAAATATTCAAAAACGATATAATAAATAGGCTTTAATACTGATTATTGTTTATAAAATTGACTGTAGAGAATGCGTGAAGCGATTTCTATACGGAGTATAACTAGCTGAACGCATTCCCTACAGGACTTTTTCAGAAACTACAGCTTTATTTAACAATGCCAATGAATTAGTATGAGGGGATGAGGTGATTTTACATGCGTTTAACAAATTATACTGACTATTCGCTTCGGGTTCTTATTTATTTAGCATCATTAGAACCTTCAAAGCTTTCGAATATAAAAGAAATTGCTGAGGTTTATGGGATTTCAAAAAACCATCTTATGAAAGTGATTCATGAGTTAGGAAAAATGGGAGTTATTGAAACAATTAGAGGAAGAAATGGCGGCATTAGGCTCGCACTCCCCCCCAAAAAAATCAATATTGGAGCCATTATTCGAAAAACGGAGGATGATTTCCATATTGTTGAATGTTTCGATAAGGAACATGGATCATGTATTATATCTCCTGTATGCGGTTTAAAACATGTGCTTAACAAAGCTTTAGCGGCATATTTTACTGTTCTTGACCAATATACCTTAGCAGATATTGTCCGTGATCCATCCCATTATCGAATGCTTTTCAATTTTCATGAAGGTTCTTAGAGCCTTCTTTTTTTATGTCTTTCAAGTAAATATTCTTATAAAATCATAATTAATAATATTTCGCAAATAACTCATTTCCATTTTCTTTCCTATATTCTATAATTGAAATTGAAATAGAAAATCTCTCAGTCTTAGCTTGATAATTATTAACGGGCAAAAAAAGCGGAATTTTCTTGAAAATGCACTCCTATGGATAGATAATTTTTTGGTTTAACAACCATCACCTCACATATCCTTTTTGTTAATTCTATGAAGAAAATAAAATCATTAAAAAAAGATAAAAATTATATGTATTATTTAACCGAAATTATTAAGGGGAGATTATTAATTGAAGATTGATCACATAGTTATTAATGTTGATAGCTACATACAAACTAACAAGGAGTTTATCGATAAAGTTGATACGTTCGGAATTCCGTATAAGCCTAAGTGGGGGAAAGGTACGAAAGGATTTAAAGTATCGAACCTATGGATTGGAAAAGAGTATTTGGAAATGGTTAGAATTAAAACATTTGATGGTGGTGGATGGATAAGCAATTGGACTAAGCATTATCATCATGGACACAGGGGTGTTATTGGATTAGCTTTAGAAGTTGATAACATTGAAGAAGTATTCCATGAACTAAACAGTAAGGGTGTAAATGTTACTCCTCCAAAACCATTAACATTTAAATGGTTCTTTAAACTATTGTCCAAAACGATGCCCTGGAGAAATTCATATCTACCCGAATTCGAGGGATTTCCATTTCAAATCTTTTTACAGCAGCTAAATGATGAAAAAAGTAAAGCTTTCATGCAGCAATACATGGTACCTAATAGTACGGAAAATCATATTAATGGGATTAAAGAAATAAAAGTATATGGAAAGTTAACTATAAACGATAAAAATATCATTCGTGCACTCTTTCAAAATTATGAAGAACATGAAAAAAGTATGATAATTTTACTAGGGCAACAAACCATCTCATTTATTGAAGCAGATGAACAGTATACAGAAATTTTATTAGACTGTAACAATAAAGATTACTCCAATAAACATTTAGACATCCATAATGTATTGCTAATAAACTCCTAATATAAAATCGTAACACAAATGAAATTGCCAACATACAACAAACTTATTGCCATAGACAAATGAAATAAGATATTTATTAATGATTGGCATTCTTTATTTCGATTGATAAAATATAGGAGAAGATTCTGAAAAAAAGGAGATACATATATGACAACATTTCAAAATAAGCTTGAAAATTATGCTGAGTTAGCTGTTAAAGTTGGTGTTAATGTTCAAAAAGGGCAAACATTAGTAGTAAATACTTCAATTGATGCTTTGGAATTTGTTCGTCTTGTGACAAAAAAGGCGTATGAGGCGGGAGCGAAAAATGTAGTTATTAATTGGGGCGATGATACCGTTTCCAGATTGAAATATGACCTAGCACCTGATGAAGCATTTACAGAATATCCTAAGCATCGTGCAGCTGAAACAATTGAACTGGCTGAAAACGGGGCAGCATTCATGTCCATCGTTTCGTCTAGTCCTGATCTATTGAAAGGTGTAAACCCTGAGCGTATTTCAAACTTTCAAAAAGCTGCTGGTCAAGCTCTAGAAACATATCGCCAGTATATCCAATCAGATAAAGTAAGCTGGACAGTTATTGGTGTTCCTTCTGAAGCTTGGGCTAAAAAGGTATTTCCAGATTTATCACCAAATGAAGCTGTAGAGAAGCTTTGGGATGCCATTTTCAAATCCACTAGAGCAGATCTTGAAGACCCTATCCAAGCATGGAAAGATCATGATGCTTCATTGCATGAAAAAGTTCATTATTTAAACGAAAAACGATACAAGAAGCTTCATTATACTGCACCAGGTACAGATTTAACCGTTGAATTACCAAATGGACACTTATGGGTAGGAGCAGGCAGCATTAACGAACAAGACATTGAATTTATGGCAAATATGCCGACTGAGGAAGTTTTTACAGTTCCTCATAAAGATGGTGTTAATGGTCATGTCTCCAGTACAAAACCATTAAGCTATGGCGGAAATATTATTGATGAATTTACCATTACATTTGAAAATGGCCGAATTGTCGATGTAAAAGCAAAAGAAGGCGAGAACATTTTAAAACGCTTAGTGGAAACTGACGAAGGCTCCCATTACCTTGGTGAAGTGGCTCTTGTTCCACATAACTCACCAATTTCACAGTCAAACATCCTCTTCCTAAATACTCTATATGATGAAAATGCATCAAATCACTTTGCCATCGGCAGTGCATATGCGTTCTGTGTTGAAGGTGGAAAGAAGATGTCACGTGAGGAACTTATAAAGAATGGCTTAAACCAAAGTATCACACATGTTGACTTTATGGTAGGATCTGCCGAAATGAATATCGATGGTATAAAAGAAGACGGCACAACGGAACCAATTTTTCGTAATGGTGATTGGGCGTTTTAATTACAAAAGCGCAATTGCCGCAGCTCTAGCGTACGGATTTCGTAGTCTTCGACTGAGATAAAGGAAACACGGTGAGGAGTTCACGAGCCGATGTGACTTATCGTAGGGAGGAGACGGAGAAATCCGCTAGCCGATAGGCGCTGGAGCTAGACGTAAACCTCACTCTTCCGAAAGTAATCCACAGTGCGAATTTTTTATACAGACACTTTACTTAACTAAACAAATAAAAATTTTAAAAAAGCTCTTGCAATTGACAAGAGCTTTTTCTTGTTTCTGTAAGATTTTCCAAGTAAAATAAAATATGGTTTTTTACATAAATAAATCATTGTTATTGAACTTACACCAAAGAAATGATGAGGGGAAACATGAGAATACGGGATTGGGATAAAAATCTAAAAATAAGGCTTGTTGGGGAAGCATTGATGAACGTAACATTTTGGATGTTCTTCCCCTTTTTAACGATTTATTTTTCTGAAGCATTTGGAAAAGGAACTGCAGGGCTTTTATTAATAGGTTCACAAATTTTTTCAGTGTTAGCAAATTTACTTGGTGGTTACTATGCTGACCGTTATGGACGAAAAAAAATGATGGTCATTTCCTCTTTTGGACAAGGAATAGCCTTTATCGTTTTCGCACTTACCAATACACCTTCTGTTGGGATTGTTTGTTTTACAGTAGCCAGTATTTTTGGTTCATTTTATTATCCTGCCAGCCAAGCCATGGTAGCTGATGTGGTGAGTGAGAAAGATCGCAGTGACGTGTTTTCCGTTTTTTATACATCCATTAATATAGCTGTTGTTATTGGACCATTGTTAGGTGGAATTTTCTTCACCTATTACCGAGTTGAGTTATTGCTCGTATCAGGAGCGGTTTGTTTATTATTATCCTTTTTATTATGGAAGTTCACAAGAGAAACTACTCCAATTCATGTACCATCAGAAAAAGTTAATAGGCAATGGTACAATGTTTTAAAAGAACAATTTTCTTCATACAAAATTATCATTAAAGACCGAGTTTTTTTACTCTTTATAATAGCCGGAATTTTAGTAGCACAAACATTTATGCAGCTTGACCTGCTTATTCCAGTATTTATTAAAGAAACCATTAATAATGTAACCTTATTTCAAAATTTCTCTTTCAATGGAGAACAAATCTTTGGTTTCATTCTTTCAGAAAACGGATTATTAGTTGCAATATTTACCGTCTCTATTACGAGATGGATGGTTAAATATAATGAAAAGCGTGTATTTATTTTGTCTTGTTTTTGCTATGCTTTATCCATGTATTTTTTTGCCTTGCTCCCAAATTTATGGGGATTAATTTTAGCAATGGCCATCTTTTCGTTAGGTGAATTGATGGTCGCGGGGATACAACAAACTTTTATCTCAAAAATTGCTCCAGAGCATATGCGAGGACAATATTTTGCTGCTGCTAGTTTGCGTTATACGATAGGAAGGACAATTGCCCCAATCACTATTCCTTTAGCTTCATTCATTGGATATTTTCAAACCTTTAATCTGCTTGCTTTAATCGCACTTTTAAGCGCAGGAATTTATGTGATTATGTTTAATAAATTTCATTTACAACAAAGAAGAGGAATTTAAGCCTCTTCTTTTTTATGTACTTTTTAACAGTTATTTTTTGAAGTGATTGGTTAAATAATATTTACAGATAGATTTCTTATGAAAGAAGTGGTTTACATGCTTACAGATAAGCAGCTTGCAGAACTACGATCTCGATTACTTCAAGAAAAAAGTGAATTTGAAAACCAATTACAACAAAATGATCATTATGGATTAGAAAGTGGATTTTGGCATGAATCGATGGGTGAGTTATCGAGTTATGATAACCATCCTGCCGACGATGGAACTGAGCTTTTTGAACGAGAAAAAGATGTTGCGTTAAATGAGCATAGTGAATATGAATTAACAAATATAGATAAAGCATTACAAGCAATGAAGGATGGTTCCTACGGAAAATGTATAGAATGTGGAAAGGAGATTCCTTTAGAACGATTAGAAGCCATTCCTTCTACTTTGTATTGTAAAGAACATAGCCCAGATAGAAGGGTTTCACATCGACGACCTGCTGAAGAAAGAGTTCTTTTATCATCATTAGGAAATTTAGACTTTGATGATACTCGGAGAGAACATGTTGAATTTGATGCAGAAGATTCTTGGCAAGCCGTAGCTCAATGGGGCAGCTCTGATTCACCATCAGATTTCTTTAATCCTCCAGAGCATTATAATGATATGTATATCGATTCTCATGAAAACATTGGGTATGTAGAGGATTTTGAAAACTTTGTTGGTAATGATATGTATGGAAAGAATAAACAATATTACCCAAATCCACAATATGACGAATATACAGATGGTTTAGATGAAGAAGGAATCATGACAACCTTTGGTGATTTACCAGCATACGAGCATGATCCTTATGTTGAGGATGATGAATAACGGGCCAAAAAGAAAAGCGTAAGCGCCGCAGCTCTAGCGTACGGATTTTGTAGTCTTCGACTGAGATAAAGGAAACACGACGAGTGACGAGCCGATGTTGACTTATCGTAGGGAGAAGACGAAGAAATCCGCTAGCCGATGGCTGCTTGCGCTAGACATGAAAGAGATGGACCCGTTGTTCTTCTATATCATAATTTATTTTCATTTAACCATGATGCCAACGCTTCTATATCTTTTGAAAAAATTCGATCTTTTACAATGCTTGGAACAATTTCTCTTCCTTTATTGTAAAATTCTCTTGTTAAAGAAGCCATTTTATCAATGCCACGGAATTCTGCCCCTTGCATTGCACATATGAATTCGATAGCCAATACTCTTCTTGAATTTTGCAATATTTGATAGGCATGCCTTGCAGCAATCGTACCCATACTTACATGATCCTCTTGATTAGCAGAGGATGGAATGGAATCAACACTAGCTGGATGGGCAAGTGTTTTATTTTCGGAAACTAAAGATGCCGCTGCATATTGCATAATCATTGCTCCAGATTGTAGCCCTGGTTCTGGGCTTAAAAATCCTGGTAGATCATTTAATTGTGGATTAACAAGTCTTTCAATTCTTCTTTCAGAGATATTTGCCAGTTCGGCGATTGCAATTTTCATAAAATCCATGGCTAAAGCAATAGGTTGTCCATGAAAGTTTCCACCTGAAATGATTTTCGATCCATCATTAAAAATTAATGGATTGTCAGTAGCAGCATTGATTTCGATTTCAAGTTTTTCCTTTACATAATCCAACGCTTGCCATGAAGCACCATGCACTTGTGGTATACACCGTAGTGAATAAGCATCTTGGACACGTTGCTCGCCCTGCTTTGTTATCAACTTACTATCTGATAAGTACTTTCTTATTCTGCCTGCAACATCGACCTGTTGCTGGTATCCTCGAGCTACATGGACATCTTCATCAAATGCATCAATAATCCCTTGCAGTGCTTCCATTGTAATTGAAGCAATAAGTTCACTTTGCTTTGCTAAAGATTCTGCTTCGATAAATGCTATGACTCCCATTGCGGTCATAGCTTGAGTTCCATTAATTAATGCTAGACCTTCTTTGGCTTGTAAAGTAACAGGGGTGATCGACTCTTGTTTTAAGGCTTCTTGCACATCCATTCGTTTCCCTTTATAAAAAACCTCCCCTTCTCCCATTAGGGCAAGAGCAAGATGGGATAACGGAGCTAAGTCGCCACTAGCTCCAAGTGACCCTTGCTGGGGTATAACAGGATGAATATTAGAATTGATAAAACGTACAAGCGTTTCAATAATAATCGGACGAACACCTGAAAACCCTTTTGATAATGCATTTGCACGAAGTAAAAGCATAGCTCTAGAAACGATTTCTGGGAATGGGTCCCCTACTCCACAAGCATGGGAATGAATTAAATTTAATTGTAGTTCTTCTACATTTTCTGCATTAATATAAACATCACTAAATTTACCAAATCCGGTTGTTATTCCATAAACGACTTTTTCTTCTTTCACAATTCTTTCTACTGCCTGATGACTTTGAATTACTTTCTTCATACTATCTGAAGATATTTCAACCTTTTCCTTATCAAATATTACTTTCTTAACCTCATTAATGGTTAATGTATTTCCTGTTAATTGAACCATATTCTTTGCCCCCTCTAGTTAGATTATTACTACGTTAGTGAACTAAAGAAAAAAGACTTCATCACATTAAGCTGTAATGAAGTCTTTTAAAAAATTTTTTCAGTTGGCTATCGATTTCGAAATTAAACTTCTGCATTGTGGTAGCCTCCACTAATAATCAGTCCTTATAAACAGAATATTTGCTACCCCTGCAAGTTGTCAATCATTTTCATAATATTTTAACAAGTCATTAAAGTATTAAGCTGCTTTGTTAGTATGATAAAGGCTATTTTGCTATAATATTCGAAGAGAAAATATGGTATCATATATAAGAAAAGCGCAAGCGCCGCAGCTCTAGCGTACGGATTTTGTAGTCTTCGAATGAGATAAAGGAAACACGGCGAGGTAGTAAGGAGCCGATGTTGACTTATCGTAGGGAAAAGACGTAGAAATCCGCTAGCCGATAGGCGCTGGAGCTAGACACAGCAGACACTTTTCATGGCTAATACCCTTAGTAAATTTTATACTTTCTTACCTTACAAGAAAAATAAAAGTAATCACTGGATATCGTAAAACTAAATAGAGGTGAATGAAATGAGTAACCGACCGACTAAATTTATGAGAGAAACGTTAACTATAAAAACAAGCCATGTTCTACCTCCAGATACAAATCATCACGGAACATTATTTGGTGGTAAATTGATGGCCTACATCGATGACACAGCTTCCATAGCAGCTACAAAATTTGCAAGGAGTCCTGTAGTTACAGCATCAACTGACTCTGTAGATTTTATTAAACCTATTCGTGTTGGTGATGCAGTAACATTGGAAGCGATGGTAACTTATACGGGCCGTAGCTCTATGGAGGTATTTGTAAAAATTACATCTGAACATCTTTTAACTGGAGAAAAATCAATTGCCGCTTTATCATTTCTAACCTTCGTCGCAATCGATGAAAATGGACATCCAGTCGAAGTTCCGATGGTCGTCCCAGAAACAGATCAGGAAAAATGGTTAAATGAGACAGCTACACGAAGAGCAGAACACCGAAAAATGAGAAAAAAAGAAAGTGAAGAACTCGCACGTTTCTTCTCTGAATAACTTTATATTCCATATCCGAGCAATTTACAGTATTGCTCGGATATTTTTCTTTAGAAAGAATACTTTTCTAGAATAAGAAGTATTTTCATACTAAGAAAATTTAGCATTATGCTATAATAGTTAGGTTAAAATTTCACCTATTTGAATTTCTACTATAAAATTGTAGAAAGACTCTCTTATGCTTTATGTTGTTTTTAATAAATTATTGCTAGCGAACTTCCATTATTAACCGGAGGTGAAAGGTTTGTTTAGTCAGTCATTTTTACAAATGAATACTATTTTTATTAGTATTTTAATAGAAGCATTGCCATTTGTATTACTAGGAGTAATTATCTCTGGAATTATCCAAATGTTTATTACTGAAGAGATGATTGCTAAAGTAATTCCAAAAAATCGTTTTTTGGCTGTTTTATCAGCGGCAGTAGTCGGTGCCTTGTTTCCTGCATGTGAATGTGGAGTCGTCCCAATTACTAAAAGATTAATTGCAAAAGGGGTTCCACTTCATGCTGCGATAGGCTTCATGATAACTGGACCTATTATTAATCCTATCGTTTTATTTTCAACATTTATTGCGTTCGGTAATAGCTGGAAAATGGTGCTTTATCGAAGTGGCCTTTCATTTGCTGTTGCTTTAATTGTAGGATTTATTTTATCCTATCAATTTAAAGATTCACAGCTAAGAAATAAAGCGAATGATCATCACCACCACGATCACGATCATGGAACGGGTATTTTAGGAAAATTAAAAGGAACGATCCAACATTCTATAGATGAATTCTTTACTGTTGGGAAATTTTTAATCCTCGGTGCATTTATTGCTGCAGCAATGCAAACTTTCGTTAAAACATCGACCTTGACTTCAATTGGTCATGGTGAGTACTCATCTTCTATCGTGATGATGGGACTATCATTTATTTTATCTTTGTGCTCTGCGGCAGATGCATTTATTGCTTCCTCATTCCAAAGCACATTTGCACTTAATTCATTAGTTGCCTTTCTTGTATTTGGTGCCGTGTTTGATATTAAAAACACACTAATGATGCTTAGTGTTTTCAAATCGAAATTTGTCCTATACTTGTTTATCTATGTAAGTGTATTTGTATTTTTAGGTTCAATCATTATAGGATATCTATAAAGAAAGGAGTCCTTTGAATGCTAAGATTTTTTATTTTACTTGGTTTTTCTTTTCTTTTTATGCATTTACATGTAACAGGCTCTATTTCTAAATACATTAATATGAAGTATTCTTATATCTCATTTATTACAATATTTGTTTTGTTTTTCCTTACTTTTGCGCAACTCGTTTTTTATATAAAAGGAGATAAAAGCAAAGAAAAAGAAGACTGTGGACATGGTTGTGACCATTCCCACGAAAGGAATAGCTGGAAAGAGTATCTATTCTATCCAGTTCTTATTTTTCCTATCATTTCTGTTTTCTTTATTCCTATTGCGACACTTGATTCAAATATCGTAAAAGCAAAAGGATTTAATTTTGATGTTTATAATGATAAAGATACATCTGCGATTCATCAGTTCCTTCAGCCGGATTCCAGTGTTTATTATGGTCAAGAAGGATATGACGAATATATGGATAAGGCAAAAAAGAAATTTGTCACTAATAATAGTAAAGTTGTTTTAAATGACAAAGATTTCTTAATTGGTATGGAGACTATTTATAAATTTCCTGGTTACTTTGAGGATAAAACGATTCAAGTTAAAGGATTTACGTATAATGAAAAAGAGCTTGAATCCAATCAAATTTTTCTATTCCGCTTCGGAATTATTCATTGTATTGCGGACTCTGGAATATTTGGAATGCTAGTTCAGTTCCCGAATGATATTCATTTCAAAAATGATGAATGGCTACAGGTCGAAGGAAAGTTAAGTAATATATACTATCAGCCTTTCAAAAAAACCATCCCCGTTTTAAAAGTAACAAAATGGAAAAGTACTCCTAAACCTGAAGATCCATATGTATATCGGACATATTAAGAAAAAGCACATGACTGTTGTCATGTGCTTTTTCGCTTTCAAAACATTTTATATGTAAGTAATCAATTTATCGTTTATGGAAAAGATAACATAAACATATAGTCATTCACGGAGGATTACAATTATGAGTGGAGAAATTAAATTACGACCTTTAGAAAGATCAGATTTAGAATTTGTCCATGCACTTAATATTAATGCTAATGTTATGTCCTATTGGTTTGAAGAGCCTTATGAAGCTTTTGTAGAGTTACAAGATTTATTCGATAAACATATTCATGATCAAGGTGAACGGAGATTTATCGTAAAAAATAATGATGAGATGCTTGGATTAGTTGAAATTGTTGAGATTGATTATATACATCGACGAGCAGAATTTCAAATCATTATTGATCCAAAACACCAGGGGAAGGGCTATGCCACTTCTGCAACACGTTTGGCAATGAATTACGCTTTTTCTGTTTTAAATATGCGTAAACTTTATTTAATTGTTGATAAAACGAATGAAAAGGCCATACATATATATAAAAAGGTTGGTTTTCATGTAGAAGGAGAATTAATTGATGAATTTTTCGTAGATGGGGACTATCATGATGCTTTAAGAATGTGTATTTTTCAGGAAGAATACTTAGCCAATTCTAGTAATTGACACTCTATATACTTCACACATCAATTGCCCTTCATTAAGAAGGGCAGCTATTACCATTTATGCACCCAATATATTCAAATATACCTCTTTTTTTACAGGTTACAATTTTTAAATTTAGTTAACAGCACCAATGCATGATTGGATATAATCTACTTCAAAATCCCTTTAAATCAACGAATATCAAACTCATTCCTCTTTTTTTCATTTGTAATATAATTTTAATGGAATAAAATGTATTCATTATTACCCACATAAATGTCCTATACTTTATTGTAGTAGTATATGTAAGTTGAAAGAATCAAAAGAAGGTTAGGTGGAAACATATGTTTTCAGGTACAGAGATAGGAATCGATTTAGGGACTGCAAATATTTTAGTATATAGCAAAAATAAAGGTGTTATTTTAAACGAACCATCCGTTGTAGCGATAGATTCAGAAACAAAACGAGTGTTAGCTTTTGGAACAGAAGCCAAAAACATGATTGGAAAAACTCCTGGGAAAATTGTAGCCATTCGTCCTTTAAGAGACGGAGTTATTGCAGATTATGATATTACAACCGAACTTCTTAAACAAATCATGAAAAGAATAGGTAAGCAGCTTGGCTTAGCTGTTCGTAAGCCAAATGTAGTTGTTTGTACACCCTCTGGTGCAACATCTGTAGAACGTAGAGCAATTCAAGATGCAGTTAAAAGTGCTGGAGCAAAAACTGTGCATTTAATTGAGGAGCCAGTTGCTGCTGCTATTGGTGCTGATTTACCAGTTGATGAACCAGTAGCGAATGTCATTGTTGATATTGGCGGTGGTACAACAGAAGTTGCCATTATTTCATATGGTGGTGTAGTAACTTGCAATACACTTCGAATTGGCGGAGACAAAATGGACGAGGATATCATCCAATATGTTAGAAAAAATTATAATCTATTAATTGGAGAACGTACAGCAGAGCAATTAAAAATGGAAATCGGTTATGCACTTGTTGATCATGATGGACTTTCAATGGATGTTCGAGGTCGTGATTTAGTTTCAGGTCTTCCAAAAACGGTTACACTTCATTCAGAAGAAATACAAAATTCCATCCGAGAATCACTCCTTAATATTCTGGAAAGCATTCGAGCAACTTTAGAAAACTGCCCTGCCGAACTAAGTGGGGACATTGTTGATCGAGGTGTTATCTTAACTGGCGGCGGTAGTATGTTAAACGGCATGCAAGAATGGTTGAGCAAGGAGATTATTGTGCCTGTTCATCTTGCTCCAAGTCCATTAGAATCTGTTGCTATCGGAACTGGCCGTTCATTGCAATTTATAAATAAACTACAAACGGCTACAAAGTAAGTTAAACTATTAATCTTTTAATATTTACCAAAAACACCTTCGCACAAATAATGCGAAGGTGCTTTTGTGTTTTATTCTTTTTTATCTCCAGCTGAAAGCTGCTGATTTGTTTGTTTCATTTCATGAGTAAGTTGATCAATGCTGCCACGGATGTTATGTTTTCCAGATAGATTTTCAAGTAAATCTTTTACATCAATACCGGATGATGCTTTTAATGATTCTTGAAGTGTTGACATTAAGTTTGTTGCATAACCAGTTATTTTATTGGCACCGCCATCACTTCCGCTGCCGCCGGTATCTACTACTGTAATCTTTTCAATATTGCTTAATGGACTTGCCACTTGTTTTGCATACTCAGGAAGCATTTTCATAACCATATCGAGTACGGCTGCTTGACCGAACTGTTCGAAAGCTTCGGCAATCTTTCTCTTTGCTTCCGCTTCGGCAAGACCTTTCAAACGGATAATATCAGCTTCAGATTCCCCTTGTGCTCTTTGTGCTTCCGCTTTTGCAAGACCATCCACCCGAACTCTTTCAGCTTCCGCTTTCGCCATTGCCTCAATATGGTACTTATTTGCATCTGCTTCAGCTATTTGTTTTGCTTTGTTCGCAACAGCTGCTTGTTCCACAGAATAACGGTCTGCATCAGCCTTTTTCTTAACTTCAGAATCGTATTGACGTTCACGACGTAAAATTTCTTTTTCTTCAAGTTCAATCTGCTTTTGACGTTCGATGATTTTAATTTGCATTTCTTGCTCTGTTACATCCTGTTTTGCACGAGCTGTTTCTAAATCGTAAGCTTGGTCCGCTTTCGCTCTTGCAATATCTTGTTCACGACGGAATTCCGCTATTTTCAGCTGATTTACTTTTTCTGCTTCAGCGATTTCTGTTGCACGTTCTAATTCAGCCTTTTGGGCATCCTTTGAAGCTTCAGCACGTTTAATTCTTGTTTCTTTATCGGCTTCTGCTGTGGCGATGTCTGCATCACGTTTTACTTGAGCAATACGCGGCTTCCCTAGTGATTCCAAATAACCATTTTTATCGCGAACCTCTTTAATCGTAAATGATACGATGATTAATCCCATTTTCGCCAAGTCCTGTGAAGCAACACGCTGTACTTCTTGAGAGAATTTATCACGGTTTTTATAGATTTCTTCAACAGTCATTGATCCAAGAATTGAACGAAGATGACCTTCCAATACTTCTTTCGCTTCATTTTCACGATCATCTTTTGTTTTACCTAGAAATTGTTCCGCTGCTGTAGCAATTTCTCCAATAGATCCTCCGATTTTAATAATCGCAGTACCATCTGCCATTACTGGAACACCTTGCTCAGTGTAAACTTCAGGTGTTGTTACTTCAAGTTTACTAGATAGTAAGCTTAATGGTTGTGCTTGTTGGAATACTGGGAGTACAAATGTACCTCCACCACGAATAATCTTTATTTTATTGCCAGATTCATCTGTATGGACATTGCGGCCACCTAGATAGCTTCCTGTTACAATTAAAGCTTCATCTGGACCAGCTGTTTGATATTTTGTTACAAACATACCAATTAGTGCGATGACCAAAAAGGCAACAATTGCAATGATAATCCATAAACCTACATTTTCAAACATTGCTTTTCCCCCTAACAGATATATATAAATTTTTTAATACACATAACAAGTAGTTGCGGTGTTCATGAGGATTCCCATGTTTAACTCAAGTTAGCTGTACCTGATTCATTACCTAGCTCTTCATTGTATAAACGATTATTTTCATAAGGAACGACATAAAGAACGCCGTCTTTCACTTCAATAATTAGCACTTGTTTCCCTTCTTCTATAGGGGTATTCTCATAGCTGGCAGATGGTTTAGAAATCATACCGCTTTTGCTCTCAATAACTACCTCTCCAAAGCCGTTTTCCGGTATGGAAATAATTAATTTCCCAACTCTTCCTTTTAAAGATTCCTCTGTGTAGCTGAGTGATTCCTCTGCAGAAGATAAAGGTATGAGAACAAACACATTTAAAAGTGTGACAAGTATAATTGCGATTATTGCAGATAATGCCATAATGATATAGCTGGATAAGGAGGTTACTTTCTCAAATACAAATCCAGATGCTGAAAAAAATGTAATAAATGATAGAACTAATGTCGGGTGAAAATATCCGAGTGCTTCACCGATTCCGTGAAAGATATCACCAAATAAAATATAGAGAATCGTTAAGCTCCCCGCAGCAATGAGTAGAATTAAATAAACCGACTCTATCGGTGTACCGAAAATGGTCATTCGCACCAAATCCTTTACTTGTAATATGATACATCCAGGTAAAGCATACCCCAAGTTTCCTTGTTTACTTATTTACGTAAGTAGGAGATATTAGGTTTCAAATATGTGACAAAAAAGTTTCAATTTTTTTGAGTGATGATTTATGTGAGGGAGTATGTTTTAGATGCAGAGATGACTTATTAACAATTGACCTCTCTGCATCTTTCAGTTTAATTGTACCATAATTTCAATTAGGACAAATATTCAATTTCTTTATGGATAAGATTAAATTATTTCCGAATTTATAGTTTCTTATCTGTTATCTACTTTCTCAGGATACATATCATGATTCATCAAGCGGTAGTTTGCCATTTCCTCATACTTCGTACTAGGTTTTCCATAATTACAATATGGGTCAATTGATATTCCTCCACGCGGTGTAAATTTCCCCCATACTTCGATGTAACGCGGATCTAAAAGTTTAATAAGATCATTCATAATGATGTTTACACAGTCTTCGTGAAAATCTCCATGATTACGAAAACTAAATAAATACAATTTTAAAGACTTACTCTCTACTATCTTTTTATCAGGGATATAGCTGATGTACATAGTTGCGAAATCGGGTTGACTAGTGATTGGCACTACAAATACAAGTAGGTGGACTATATCATATTCTTATTTAGCTGCGATATTAAATAAGAATCCTCGCGCTTCCATCATTATGATGTACTCTACTCCCTTCCACAAATAGTACTATTACTCGCTTCGTATTTGTGTGGTTTCGATAGTCTCTGCACCTTCCTCTAACTTGAGGCTTGGCTCAGGATTAGAATTTATCTTTAAATTCCTTCCCTGAATTCACGAGGTTTAGTCGACAGTGTTACCACTGAAGTGTGCCCTTATTGACACAAACTAGTAAACTCCGGACAATTAAACTTTACAAAATAATCGCGATTCACATGTAAATTATCCACAGATTCTAATACTTGTGGAGCATACTCAAACAAATATTTTGTTCCCTGATTTCCTAACAAAGTTAAATCCTGTAAACCTTCCTTATCTGTTCTTCCTGACATAAAAAAAACCTCCTTAACATATTACGTACATTTAAGAGAGATTCATTGTTTCATAGCAGCTGCAAATATTAAAAATGGACAAAATCGAAATGCTCAAGCGCCTTGATCAGCCTCGGGCAAAAATGTTCTCCAATTATAGAAGTCCGCCCTTTGACTTCTATGGGAAAGTCCTAATGCCGACTTTCCTCGGTTGGAGGTTATTTGACCTCGAGGGGCTAGGCGCTGGAGCTAGACAAGAAAAGCCATGTCCTGATATGGACATGGCTGTAAGGTCATAAATCCATAGTTTTTTATAGAGGGTATCAGCTATGAACCTCTCCCGCATGTACGGGTATTCATTTGTACAGAAATTAGCATATTAAAGTTTATCTTATCAGTCAATAGTAAGTTTGATATCTATTCATTATCTTTCAACGCATTCCCTAAATCTTCAAGTAAGTCTTCAATATCTTCAATTCCAACAGATATTCTGATAAGACCTTCTTCTATCCCAAGTTCAAGGCGTCGCTCACGTGGAATCGATGCGTGTGTCATTAACGATGGAATGGAAATTAAACTTTCAACCGCTCCAAGACTCTCAGCAAGTGTAAAGTATTTCACTTTCTTTAATACCGATAGAGCTTTTTCCTTGCTTTCTACCGTGAAGGAAATCATACCGCCAAAGCCATCTGCTTGCGAGCGGTGAATATCGTGACCTGGATGATCGGATAATCCTGGGAAAAATATTTTTTCTACTTTAGGATGTTCTTGAAGGAACTTAACTACATCTAATGCGTTTTTTTCGATTTCCTCCATACGAATACCTAAGGTTTTGATACCACGCATGAGCAGCCAGCTATCCTGAGGCCCGAGAATACCGCCAGTCGAGTTTTGGACAAAATGAATCTCCTCACCCAGTTTTTTATCATTTACAACAACTAAACCTGCTACCACATCACTATGTCCACCTAAATATTTCGTTGCACTATGAAGAACAATATCAGCGCCTAAAACAAGTGGATTTTGCCAGTAAGGTGTACTAAAAGTATTATCAACAATTAACTTTAATCCTTTTTCCTTCGCTAATTCACTTACTGCTTTAATATCGGTAATCTTCAACAAAGGATTCGTTGGTGTTTCAATAAAAATCGCTTTTGTATTTGGATGAATTGCATGTTTCACGGCACTTAAATCACTCGTATCAACAAATGTTACATCTAAATTAAATCGTTTTAAAACCTTTGTCATAACACGAAAGGTTCCACCATACACATCATCCGTTATAATGATATGATCCCCTGAAGAAAACAAATGCATCACCGCTGTAATTGCAGCCATACCTGATCCAAATGCAAACCCACGAGTTCCATTTTCAACATCAGCAATCAGCTTTTCCAATGATTCACGTGTTGGATTCCCAGTTCTGGAATATTCATATATAAAATTCCCTACCCCTTCTTGCTTGTAGGTACTAACTTGATAAATAGGGGTAGAAACCGCTCCGGTATACGGATCTATGCTAATGCCTCCATGAATAAACTTTGTTTTTTTCTTCATCTTGTTCTACTCTCCCTTTCTTGGTAAATTCCGCTGCTTATATACCGTTCACTGCTGTCTGGAAAAATAGTCACGATATTCGTTCCTGGTTTTGCCAACTTTGCTTCCCTTAAGCACGCTTCCAAAGCAGCTCCAGAAGAACTTCCTACTAGTAGTCCTTCCTTTCGGGCAATTTCGGCTAAGCGGGAAAAAGCATCCTCATCAGAAATAGTGTGAATTCCATCAAAATACTGATAATCCATAAATGATGGCAAAAATTCCATTCCAATTCCCTCAGTACGGTGGGATCCGGCGTCTCCCCCATTTAAAATTGAGCCTTCTGGTTCAACAATAACCGTTTTAATGTTTGGGAGCCTTTCCTTTAAAAAGCGAGAAGTTCCCATAAATGTTCCGCCAGATCCCGCCCCGGCAACAAACACATCAATCTTTCCATCTAACGCATCATAGATCTCAGGGCCGAGGTTTTCGTAATAGGTATCAGGATTAGCAATATTTTGGAATTGTCCTGGATAAAAGGAGTTTGGCGTTATATCAAGTAATTCTTCTGCTTTTTCAATTGCTCCCTGCATTCCGAGTTCTGTTGGCGTATTTATCACTATTGCACCGAGGGCTCTCATTAATGTTTGTTTTTCAAGACTGAATTTCTCTGGTGTAATAAAAATCGCCTTTACTCCGAATTTTATCGCAGCCAACGCTAATCCGACCCCGGTATTACCTGCTGTTGGTTCAATAATCGTGCCGCCTTCCTTTAAATTTCCTTCATCGAAAGCTCTTTTTAATAAATAATCCCCTAATCGATCCTTGATACTGCCCCCAGGATTAAAATACTCCAGCTTTGCAAATAAACGCACACCTTTTGGAAGTGAATAAGTGGTAATTTCAATTAATGGCGTATTTCCAATTAATTCACTTACGTGTTTTGCGTATTTCATTTCCTATCCCTCACTAAATTAAGCGAATATTTCAGATCATATTTAAGAATTTTTTCTCTAATACTACTTAATTTTTTTTGCATCAATTAACCAAACAAAAGGATTTAATTTTGTAAAAGTAACGGAAAAACTGTTTTGATTGAAAAGATCTTGTAAGACTGAAATAGTTGTATAATATTCTCGCTCTAAATCTTCAGCTAGGCGATTATAGCCCTTTCCTTTTGCATCTTGGATCATACCCCTTTTTGCTTCTTCCGTTGCAAAAACAGTATCTGCAAATACAACACGACCACCTTCTTTTAATAGTTTGCTATATTTACCAATCGCAATTTCTTTCTCCTTATCTGTTAAATGATGAAAAGCATAAGTGCTGACAAAGGTATCGATACTTTCGGATACATTAGGAAAGTTAAGGAAATCACCATCAAAAATTCTCACATCCGGTAATTTTTCCTGTGCAATCTTTCTCATACCTTCAGACGGTTCCATGCCAAAAACCGTTAATCTTCTCTTCATCAATTTATTTGTTAAATTCCCAGTACCGACTCCAAATTCCACAACAGTACCCATTGAGGAGTCTGCTACTTTTGAAAGGATTTCATCATAATGTAAAAAAACTTCTTCATATTCCGGATCTTTCCCGGAAACTGTATTGTCATAAGAATGGGACCACTGATCAAAAAGTTCGTTGAATTCTCTGCCCAAACTTAATTCCCCCATTTCCTATAAATTAACTATGAATTAACTTTAGCACGGAATAGATAAATGTGCAATCAAACAAATAAAAATAATAAAATCGCCTAATTTATTTTTCAATGAATCATTAATAAGTTAAAATATGTATTAGAGATGATTTTATAAAATGGTTAGTATCATCTACTTGAAAAGCATACTACTAGAGGTGGATAAAAATGGCATTATTAAACGATATACTAAGTTATAATGAAGAGTTTGTCTCTCAAAAGATGTATGAGGATTTTTCAACGACTAAATTTCCTGATAAACGATTAGTGATTTTCACTTGTATGGATACAAGACTTGTTGAACTTCTACATAAGGCAACAAATACAAAAAATGGAGATGTTAAAATCGTTAAAAATGCTGGGGCAATCGTTTCTCATCCATTTGGAAGTATCATGCGCAGCCTGCTTGTTGCAGTTTATGAGCTTCAAGCCGATGAGGTATTAGTCATTGGACATCATGATTGTGGAATGAGTTCAATTAATAGCGAGTCTGTCTTAGAAAAGATTAAACAAAGAGGAATTGACGAAAAAACACTGGAGACAATTAAATATTCTGGAATTGATTTAAATCAATGGTTTGAGGGATTTGATCGTGTGGAAGATAGTGTTCAACATAGTGTAGATATGATTAAACACCATCCATTAATGGCAAAAGATATTCCTGTTCACGGTTTAGTGATAGATCCTGAGACCGGAAAGTTAGATCTTGTTGTAGATGGATATAAAAATATGTAAATCCCTGCTAATAGCAGGGATTTTTTTAATTATATATCTAATACATTTCTTAATCATTCAATAATAACTATATATTAATTATCGGGTTCTTTGCGAAAATCATCTCTAATGAGTTTAAGGCCAATCCTCTACCTAAAATTTTCTAGTATCCCCAATAGAAATTCCTTGTAAAATATATTCTAAGTAATGTTGGATATTCGACTTTCTATTACTAATAATTTGAAGCATATGAAGTAGCTCAAGTAATTGATTTCGATTTAAATTTACCAGCAAATGATTGATCAGTGTTTCATTATTCACTTCGAATCTATCACCATCATTTGTTTTAATTTTCAACCCTTTTACTGGCCGAATATATGTATTTAACAGACCTTTTATTTGATTTAAACTTATACGAACATTCGAGTAATCCTCTTTTGGATTAAATTCAATCCTTTTCTTTTCCATAGTAAGCCTCCTATCCTTAAAATAGGTTGATGTGTGATATACAGAAAGTACTTGCCGACTAGTATAACCCTTTTTAAAAGTAAAAAAACTATCTCTAAAAAAGAAATAGTCAATTTAAATATTATAACAATGACTATTCGGCGGCTCGGCGATCGTCATTCATAAGAACCTTAGACCCGTAGCTTTGCGTCCTCAACTTTCGTAGAGTTTGCTATTATCGTAGAATTTATGTATTATTTTTTGCTAACTTTCATTTTATATCCAATATTCATGTATTTCAACAATCTTCGACAAAATTTCGCATAAATTTAATAAATATGAAATGTATAATACCGAATTGAAAAACAGGAACCGCCAAATACGGTTCCTGTTTTAATTGAAGCGATTCACCTAAAGATCGTCTACTCTGACACTACTTTATCGTTTTCCCCCACCAAGACATCTTAAACTATTTAATATGACCAAAATCGTACTTCCCTCATGACCAACAACTCCTAGTGGAAGATTGAGAAATTCAAGGAAGTTAGATGCAATTAAGATCATGATGACTGTTAAGGAAAAGATGATATTTTGTTTAATTATTCGATTCATCTTCCGAGAAAGACGGATGGCTTCCGCAATTCGTGAAAGATCATTTTTCATTAGAACAACATCGGCGGTTTCCATTGCGACATCACTGCCTTCTCCCATCGCAATGCCGACATTTGCTGTCGCAAGGGCAGGTGCATCATTTACACCATCTCCAACCATAGCTACATTTCCGTATCGTTCTTTAACCTTTTTCAATGATGATACTTTTGTTTCAGGTAAACATTCTGCAATGTATTCATCAATGTTGGATTGTGCAGCAATGTTTTTTGCTGTATTTTCACTATCCCCTGTAAGCATAATAGTACATATCCCTTCATTTTTTAATGCTAATAATGCGTTTTTAGTTTCTTTACGCACAACATCTTGAAGGCCGATAACTGCTGCTATACCAGATGAATCCTTTACATAAACGACTGTCTTTCCTTCATTTTCTAGCTTTGTCGAAACACTGTCTTCAAATACTAGTGCTTCATTGATTCCAACAAAATCTTTTTTACCAATCAACCATTCTTGATCATTTAACCGAGCCTTTAATCCCCATCCTGGTACATCTTCTATTTGATCAGGCTGCATGAGCACCTCTTGATTTTTAGCCCTCCAATATTGGACGATCGCATTGGCTAACGGATGATTCGAATGATTTTCAATAGATGCAACAAGACGTAATAGATCATGTTCATTTAAATCAGGACGGACCACAATATCTGTTACTTCAGGTTTTCCTTTTGTTAATGTACCTGTTTTATCGAAAGCAATGGCTTTAACATGACTCAAGCTCTCTAAATGAACTCCGCCTTTGAATAAAATCCCTTTTCTAGCACCATTTGAAATAGCTGATAAAGTTGCTGGCATAATAGATGCAACAAGTGCACATGGAGAAGCTACTACTAATAAAATCATTGCCCGATAAAAAGTTGTATTCCAGCTCCAATCTAAAAGAAAATGCGGGATAAACATCATTAATACAACTACAAGGAGTACGATTTTAACATATGCTCCCTCAAAACGTTCGATAAAAAGCTGTGAAGGTGACTTTTCACTTTGTGCAGACTGAACAAGTTGAATAATTTTTTGAAAAACTGTTTCACTCGCAGGTTTTGTTACTTCAACTGTAACAGATCCGTTTAAGTTGATCGTACCTGCAAATACTTCTGCACCGCTTCCTTTTGAAACCGGAATGGATTCACCCGAGATGGTGGATTCATCAATCGTCGTCATTCCTTGAGCAATTTTCCCATCAGCCGGAACGCGTTCACCTGGTTTGACTAGAATAAAATCGCCTACATCTAGCACAGATACATGAACAACTTCCTCACGGCCATCTTTAACGCGAAGAGCTGTTTCAGGCTGTATTTCTAATAAAGAAGAAATTTCTTTTTGACTTTTATTCATTGTATAGGTTTCTAAAGCGCCACTGAGTGCGAAGATAAAAATCAGCATTGCACCTTCTGTCCAATAGCCGATAATAGCTGAACCAATTGCTGCAAAAAACATGAGTAATTCAACATTTAAGTCTTTATTTTTAATGGTTTCTTCAATTCCTTCTTTTGCTTTGGCATAGCCGCCGATAATAAAAGCAGCAAGGTAAAAAGCAATTGAAAAAGATTCGTGACTCCATTTTGACAGCAGCCACCCCATCACAATGAAAATACCGCTTAAAATAGCAGCGATTAGTTCAATATGAACAAAAATCTTTTCAAAACGGGGGGATGATGAAACTACTACTTTTTCATTATTCGCTGTTGCAACTTGACCTTGTGACATATAGACACCTCCATAATTAAGTAAAAGAATCAAAATAACAAAAATGCTAACCGTTTTATAACTAAAAATTGTTTAATCATTTTTTCATTAGATTTCACACTAACATAGTGAACGAAGTAATTTATAATTATTATTATATAACACATAATACATCTTCGGTGCTAAAAAGTCAATTGTAATTGAGAAATTTTTTATCTAATTGAGAATGATAATTGAAATCATTCCTCAAAAATATATATTTTTTACATTAAACATTTATAATCGGAAATGATAATTATTATTATTTAAACTTAATTTTAAAAAGCTCTCTCTATTTGTTTGTCCATAAAAAAAAAGAGAATACATCGCTATAGATGTACACTCCATCTTTTAGAATCATTCTATTTTGTTATTTATTGTTGTTGGCCAAATTACCTATTGGATACGCGAGAATCGATTTCCTTATATAGGAAGATTATCTGAATGTATACCTACAGGTTTTATTACGTTTAACCATTTCTTTAATTACATTATTTATCATTTTGTAAATCAGTTGTTTTTTACTTTCACTCGAATAATGCTACATTTGGATCTCTTCCCATATGAACGAGAGTAGAGTAGAGCTGTCCTCGATGATGGTAGACATGTCCTAAAATCTCCAAAAGCCATTCGTATTTTGTATACGTAACTCCCCACCAAGAAGTAGTTTTCACCTGTAAATCAGCTGATTCTAGCGATAAGACGTTAGATTTTAAATATTGGAAATTGCTAATGAATGCATCCTTGATCTCATCAATTGTATTTAATGTATGTTTAGAATAAAACCTTTCCATCTCTTCTTCTGAAGCCTGATTCATAATTAAATAATCAGCTTTATAAATAACTGCCATATGTGCAAGCAACTCTCGTATGGTTCTTTTATTTTCTCCAATCTTATCATCTAAAATAGTAATATCTATTGTATCAAGCATTTGAATGATACTTTTATTCGCAATATGTAGTTGGTTTAATACTGATTCTATAAATATGTTCATCTATTCTCCTACCTTTCTTAAAGCTGCTTTTTCTATAATTAATATAAACTTTTAAATAGAAGTATGCTAGTATTCCATATTTTGTCTTATATGTGTCAATTTTGTTTCTCATTTTTTTATCATTTTTCTTTCATTAGTATTTAGGAATTCTGCTTTATGATGTATTTATCAAGGACAAGCATTACTACCTCCTTTGCACTAGACTTTCCCCCTAAATCAGTCTAGTGAACCTCCTTTTTATATACCCGGTCTATTCAGGCCGGGATTTAATTTATTTCTATATAAAATTATCTCCTACTAATATTTTTCTACGAATCATTAGTCACTCATGGCAGCAGGAATACATATGATGGAAAAGTTAATTATAAAAAAGACAAAGATTTCACCAAAATGAGACCCTTGTCTTTTATCTCGCATTCAATTTGTATTAAATTCTTATCAAAATGAATCTTTTAAGTACTTTAAAATTTGTTCCATTTCCTTCCCCATACCAGATTCTACAGCGGCAATATATGCCCCTTCTAATAGTGGGATATCTTCAGCTATTTTTATTTTTCTATGTTCGGACATTTCTATAGCCATTTCCGCATTCATCATCGCACTTCCTAAATCAAAGAGAAGAATGACACCTTTTTCACTATATGCTCGGTCAATGGCAGAAAGAATCTTATCGACACTCGTTCCAATTTCATTATCATCTGTTCCCCCCGCTAATTCAATTGGAACATTGTCGACCACTTGAGAGATGATATCTTTAATCCCTTCAACTACTTTTATACTATGTGATATTAGGACAATTCCTACATGATCCACCTACTCCTCTCCCTCCCTTACAACCTCTGCGAGTGATTGAAATAAGTAGTAAGAGGATACGGAGCCGGGATCAAGATGCCCTATGGACCTTTCTTTCAAATAGGCAGCTCTTCCTTTTAAAGCCATAATATCTTTAGTTGCTTCCATCGCATTTTTAGCAAAGCTTTCAAAATCATCCCAGTTGATACTGTCATGTTCTTGAAGGAACCTCAATATTGGCTGCCAAACATCCAGAAGTGTTTTATCTCCTTCTTTTGCTCTTCCCCTTTGGCTGATTCCCATTATTGCCTCATTTATAGCAGTAGTAAATAGTTCTTTGTTTAACGATGTTTTTCCTCTAACCGCCATCGACATTTTTAAAAAGGCCGTGCCATATAAAGGGCCCGAAGCCCCTCCAACTTTGGACATCAAGGTCATTGCCACGTCCTTAAAACAGTCAGAAACTGTTTCATAGTTTACTATAGTAGTTTTATTAATCACTTCTTGAAAGCCTCTAGCCATGTTAATGCCATGGTCACCGTCCCCAATAGCTTGATCGAGAGAGGTTAAGTATTTCTTATTCGTTTGTATTTTTCCATTTATTTTTTCCATCCATTTTAATGTATCATTGATTGTTAGATTCATTGAAACTACCCCCTCCTGCGTAAAAGCTACTTACGGAATGCAGGTGCTTCTGATTCAGCATCTAATAATTCCTTCAGCTCATCATCAAGTTTTAATAGTGTGATTGAACATCCTGCCATTTCTAGTGATGTCATATACTCTCCTACAAATGTTTCGTATACTTTAATTCCCTTGTTCGATAAAATTTCATGGACCTTGCCGTTTACAATATAGAGTTCCATTTCCGGGGTTGATCCTAGCCCATTAATCATGACAGCAACCTCATCACCAGTACGCAACTCCATATCATCTAATATCTTCCCAGTAAGTTCTTGAGTAATTTCATCAGCAGAAGCAATCTGCTTTTTCTCTATTCCAGGTTCACCGTGAATCCCCATACCTATTTCCATTTCTGAATCATCCAGCTCAAAACTAGGGCTTCCTGCAGCAGGTACGGTACATGGGCTTAAAGCCATTCCCATTGAACGAACATTTTTAACCGCTTTATCTGCAATTGATTTTAATTCTTGCAATGAAGCACCAGTTTCCGCTTTTGCCCCAACGATTTTATGAACGAAGACGGTACCAGCTATCCCACGACGGCCAGTAGTAAAGGAACTATCTTCGACTGCTACATCATCATTGACAATGACTTTTTCCACCTGAATACCATCTGCTTCAGCAAGCTCAGCGGCAATCTCAAAATTCATAACATCCCCAGTATAATTTTTGATGACCATAAACACGCCTGCTCCACTATCAACAGCTTTGATAGCTTCATATACTTGATCAGGAGTAGGCGAGGTAAAGACCTCACCCGCTATCGCAGCATCTAGCATTCCTTTCCCTACATAACCCGCATGCGCAGGCTCATGACCGCTCCCGCCCCCACTAATAATCCCAACTTTATTCGGAACTGGAACATCCTTTCTCACAATAACCGTTGTTCCTTCCAATTGCTTTAATCGATTAGGAAACGCTGCAATCAAACCTTTCAACATCTCATGGACAACCTGATTCGGATCATTAATAATCTTCTTCATTTTTTTCTCCACTCCTTTGGTGTCAGGCACCATTTATGCAGTTTTTGAATATTTATACATCATTTGAATAAAAGGTGTCAGGACCGATTATTCAATCGGATGTGTTGCTTCATAGAGTACTTGGTTAAGTTCTTCAGTATATTTTTGTACTTGTTCGTCAGACCAATGAAGGATATTAGCCATTTCATGGATGACTTCCTCTTTATATTGATGGACCCAGTTAATTTGAAAAAACACAGCTCCTGTTCGGCGGATGAAGAAATCAACTGGCTTATAAGCGAGCTCGTAATCAATAGAGTATCGAACCATTGCCGAAACAAGAGGGTCCTTGTTCTCCTCTTTCGCTTTTTCTTCTATATAAATGCTGTAGAAATCATCAACATTTGATCCATAGCGTTGTGTCACTATCTCAGCATTTTTCTCAGTTAAACCAAGACTTTTCCCTTTTCCTACTTTTTCTTTTTTGAAATGCTCAAATCCTTTTGAACCGCCGACATCTCCTCCTGAAATAGGAAGACTTTTTGTTTGTGTTTTTATAAATGTGAAACTATCTTGGTCATTCATTTTTTTATTAACTAAATCAACAACATTTTCAGCCATTTTTCGATAACCCGTTAATTTCCCACCCGCGATTGAAATGAGGCCAGAGTTGGATACAAAAATCTCATCTCTACGGGAAATTTCTGAGGGACCTTTCCCCTCCTCACGAATCAAAGGTCTTACCCCAGCCCAGCTTGACTCTATGTCTTCGGGAAGAATCTTTACATCTGGAAACATATAATCGATTGCCTTCAAAACATAATCCCGATCTTCCACAGTCATTGTAGGATGAGGGATTTCACCATTGTAAACCGTATCAGTTGTCCCTACATATGTTTTTCCTTCGCGGGGAATGGCAAACACCATACGTCCATCTGGAGTGTCAAAATAAATGGCTTGTTGTAGCGGGAATCTATTTCCATCAAATACCAAATGAATCCCTTTCGTTAATTGTAATGTTTTACCTTTTTTTGATTGGTCCATTTCCCGTAAAATATCTACCCAAGGTCCTGCGGCATTGACAATATATTTTGCAAAAAATTCGTGCTCTTCTCCTCCGATTAGATCTTGTACCTTTACCCCTGCTAGCTTCCCATCATTATTCAGCAATCCAACTACCTTTGAGTAATTGATGGATAACGCACCTTTTTCCACTGCTTTTTTCATTACTTCTATTGTGAGGCGGGCATCATCAGTTTTATATTCAACATAGTAACCCGCACCTTTTAGACCTGACTCCTTTAACAAAGGCTCACGCTTTCTTGCTTCTTCCTTACTAAGCATTTCTCTTCTTTCACTTTTTTTTACACCTGCAAGAAAATCATATACTCGGAGTCCAATATTTGTTGTTAACGGGCCAAATGTACCTCCTTCATAAAAGGGGAGTAACATCCATTCTGGTGTTGTTACATGTGGTCCATTTTCATAAACAATTTCTCGCTCTTTTCCCACTTCAGCAACCACTTTAATATCGAATTGCTTTAAATATCTTAATCCTCCGTGAACTAACTTTGTCGATCGGCTTGATGTTCCTGAAGCAAAATCCTGCATTTCGATGACCGCTACTTTCAACCCCCTTGTGGCAGCATCAAGCGCAATTCCTGAACCTGTGATTCCTCCACCAATAATTAAAAGATCAAGTTCAGCCTGTTTCATTTTTTCATAAGTTTCTATTCTATTCCGACTAGAAAATAACATTTTTATCGCTCCTAAAATGAGTTGTACGAGATCTTCCTTGAGGATTTCTCTCACAAAAGGAAGCAATTAATAATAAAAGAGCAAGCGCCGCAGGTCTAGCGTACGGATGAGTGAAATTTGAAGTGCCAATTTCACCTTCGTAGTCTTCGACTGAGATAAAGGAGACACGGCGAGGAACGAGTCGATGTTGACTTATCGTAGGGAGAAGACAGAGAAATCCGCTAGCCGATAGGCGTTGGAGCTAAGTACTGCAGACACTTTTTATATCTAATATCCATAGTAAATTTTATACTTTCTTACCTTTAAAAAAAGACCGCAAATCACCTAGGATTAATCGTCAAATCTCTAGATGTTTGCGGTCTCTCATATCTTCAGCTGCTAAATTATTTTCTTAATAATACTATTATAACACTACATGTGAATTATATTTACTTAAAGGCTCTAGTCGCTGCAACTGCTTTTTGCCAACCTTCATAGAGCTTACTACTTTCTCCCTTTTCCAATTGATTTGTAAAAGTACGTTCGTTTTGCCACTGTTTTGCGATTTCCTCTTTGTCATTCCAGAAGCCAACCGCTAAACCTGCAAGATATGCGGCACCTAATGCCGTTGTTTCACTGATAACTGGACGTTCAACTGGTACACCAAGAATATCGCTTTGGAATTGCATCAAGAAATTATTTTTAACCGCACCGCCATCCACACGTAATGCTTTCAAATCTATTCCTGAATCAGAGATCATTGCATCTAAAACATCCTTTGTTTGATAGGCAAGGGATTCCAGTGTGGCGCGAATAAAATGTTCCTTCGTTGTCCCGCGAGTAAGTCCGAACACAGCTCCCCTGGCATCGCTGTCCCAATAAGGGGTACCAAGACCTACAAAAGCTGGCACGAAATATACTCCGTCTGTGGAATCAACCCTCGTTGCATACTCTTCACTATCTGGAGCATTCTCAAACATTTTCAACCCATCACGCAGCCACTGAATTGCCGAACCAGCAACGAATATGCTGCCTTCAAGAGCATATTCGACTTTGCCATCGACACCCCAGGCAAGCGTCGTCAATAAACCGTTTTCAGATTTAACCCCTTTTTCACCTGTGTTCATAAGCATGAAACATCCAGTTCCGTAGGTATTTTTCGCCATCCCTTTTTCGAAACACGCCTGCCCAAATAATGCTGCTTGCTGGTCACCTGCAATACCAGCAATCGGTACTTCATGACCAAAGAAATGATACCCAACAGTAGTACCATATATTTCGGAGGAAGGCCTTACCTCAGGAAGCATGCTTTTCGGCACACTTAAAATCTCAAGCAATTCTTCATCCCATTTCAAATCATAAATATTGTACATGAGAGTACGGGATGCATTTGAATAGTCAGTCACATGTTTTTTTCCGCCTGATAGCTTATAAACAAGCCACGTATCAATGGTCCCAAATAGTAATTCTCCTTTTTCCGCACTTTCCCTCGCACCTTCAACATGATCCAATATCCACTTTACTTTAGTGCCTGAAAAATAAGCATCAATAAGCAAACCCGTTTTATCCCTAAACAAATCGTTGAGACCTTTTTCACGAAGTTCCTTACAAATATCATCTGTTTGCCTTGATTGCCAAACAATCGCTTTATATACTGGTTTACCGGTATTTTTATCCCATACAACGGTTGTTTCACGTTGATTGGTAATTCCAATCCCAACCACTTGATCCGGCTCAATATCCGCTTTTCTGATTACTTCAGCGATACATGCAAGAACCGAAGTCCAAATTTCATTTGCATCATGCTCTACCCATCCCGGCTTTGGAAAAAATTGCTCAAACTCCCTTTGTGCCGTTTCTACAATCTCACCATTATGGTTAAAAAGAATCGCACGAGAACTCGTTGTCCCTTGATCCAAAGCTAAAATATATCGACTCATCTATATCTCCCCCTACTATACTCCTTCAGATACATTTCTTTTTTTCAATTCACTATTAAGTGCAGCTAATAAGACTAATACAAAGATGACACTCCCTACCCAGAATGTTACTGTATAGTCATCTTTAAAAATAGCTTTATAAAATAATGCGCCGTACGTTCCACCCAATAATGGACCAATAATCGGAATCCATGCATAGCCCCAATCAGAGCTACCTTTTCCAATTATCGGAAGTATCGCATGAGCGATTCTCGGTCCAAGATCACGAGCAGGGTTGATCGCATAACCAGTTGTTGCCCCTAATGATAAACCAATCGCCGTAATTAATAAACCAACAATTACAGGATTTAAACCTTCAGTAAAATTGTTTGCTCCTATAAATAATAATCCCATAATAAGGACAAATGTACCGATCATTTCACTTACTATGTTTGAAAATGTACTTCGAATCGCAGGACTAGTAGAAAAAACAGCAAGTTTAGCTCCTTGATCCTTCGTTGCCTTCCAATGAGGTAGGTATTGGAAAAAGACAATAACTCCTCCTATAAAGCCCCCTATTACTTGTGCCGACATATACAAAGGAACTTTGTCCCAAGGAAATTCACCTATTGATGCAAATGCTAAGGTCACTGCCGGATTTAAATGTGCACCTGATATACTTCCAACTGCGTATACGCCCATTGTTACAGCTAGACCCCATCCGATCGTAATAACAATCCAACCTGCTCCTTCTGCCTTCGTCTTCCTAAGGACAACCCCTCCAACAACGCCTCCACCAAAGATAATCAAAATCATGGTTCCAATCATTTCGGCAAGAAATTCAGACATTCTCCTATCCCCCCTAAAAAATTATTACAATCTTAACAAGACATTAATAAAGACATTAAAAAAACCCCATTTCAATATGGATTCATCTCTTACCTCCCTTCGATGATCATTAAATAAATATGCTACTTTTTTTTAAAAAGACGAGTTAAATAGATTAAATTTTTAAAGAGGTCCCAGTTTAATTTTCGCCGCTATTAAATCCATTTCTATAATAAGAACTTGTTCTAATTTTTCTGTACATGCATACACATTAGACTGTACGGAAAAAAAGAAAGCAATTCCAAAGTGAGGGGGAGATTCTAAATTGTCGGGAAATCGAGCAGTTGTTTATAACGGGGTAGGAAAAGTTGCGGTGAAGGATATTGGTTATCCTGATTTAGTCCTGAGAGATGGACCTGGAGTAAATCCGAGAAATGTCGGCCGAAAATGTGATCATGGAGTTATTTTGAAAGTTGTCACTACTAATATTTGCGGCAGCGATCAGCATATGGTACGCGGACGAACGACAGCACCTGAAGGCCTGGTGCTTGGTCATGAAATTACAGGTGAAGTAATTGAAGTTGGACGTGATGTCGAATTTATCAAAAAAGGCGATCTTGTATCAGTACCATTTAATATTGCGTGTGGCCGTTGCCAAATGTGTAAAGAACAAAAGACCCATGTTTGCTTAAACGTCAACCCTGATCGACCTGGTTCTGCCTACGGTTATGTGGATATGGGCGGCTGGGTAGGCGGACAATCAGAATATGTAATGGTTCCATATGCAGATTTTCAACTACTTAAATTTCCAGATAAAGAGCAAGCGCTGGAAAAAATTCTTGATTTAACAATGCTATCTGACATCTTCCCCACAGGTTTTCACGGTGCATACTCTGCTGGAGTTAAATCTGGCTCTACCGTCTATGTCGCAGGCGCAGGACCAGTTGGTTTAGCCGCTGCACACTCAGCTCAATTACTTGGTGCTTCAGCAGTAATTGTTGGGGATTTAAATGCAGAACGCCTTGCACAAGCGAGAAGCTTCGGCTGTGAAACAATCGATTTAAGTCAGCATGACAATTTAGGCGAACAGATTGAACAAATTCTAGGTGAGCCAGTTGTGGATGCGGCAGTAGATTGTGTAGGCTTCGAAGCACATGGACATGGTCATAATCATACAGAGGCACCTGCTACTGTTTTAAATTCAATTATGGATGTGACACAAGTAGGAGGAAAATTAGGTATTCCTGGATTATATGTAACAGGAGATCCAGGTGGAATTGATGAGGACGCAAAAATTGGTTCACTTAAAATTCGTTTCGGTTTAGGCTGGGCGAAAGCACATACTTTTGTTACCGGTCAGACACCAGTTATGCAATACCACCGAAGCTTAATGAAAATGATTTTACACGGGAAGGCCCAAATTGCTAAAGCCGTGAATGCCACATTAATTTCACTTGATGAAGCACCTGATGGCTATGCAGATTTTGATAGAGGTGCAGCGAGGAAATTTGTTATTGATCCACATGGGACAGTAAGAAGATAGATATAGAAAGGATGCCCCTATCGTTTTAGGGACATCTTTTTTTATAGTGATATTAAAAGAAGTATCATGATAAAAGAACTAAACAACAGAAGTGAACATTACCTCTTTTCAAAAACAAATTATTACTATATAATATTTAATGCACGTTAATTACTATGGCTCCGTAGCTCAGCGGATAGAGCGTCGGTTTCCTAAACCGTGCGTCGGAGGTTCGAGTCCTCTCGGGGCCGCTAATAGAAATACAGAAAAGACAAGGGTTTCAGCGATTTTGAATCCCTTGTCTTTTTTTCATTAATCTATATTTGATACGAATTTTGGCACATAAGGATTTTTGTTTGACATTTTCTATAATTAACAAGAAGGAAATATCGCTATTCAAGCCTAAAAGGAGCGATTAATGAACATACACCTAAAGAAAAAATACTAACCAAAATAAAAACACCTCCAAAGAGATGTAAAAAGTAATTCCTATTATTCTCACAATATATAGAAATGGGTCATTATCAGAATAAAAATTACTCCTGCTCTGGTAACCATTTTGTCACCTTCCTAGATAAGTTTAATGGATATGATACAGATACATAAAGTCATACTCTTCTTCAGTTAAATCAAAGAACTCATTTTCCTCATCTTGTTCTTCGTGATCGTCGTAAAAACTAAGTGTTTCGTTTCTTTTAAATAAACTAAAGAACTTCTTAAACATTTAAGAACCCCTCTCCCTTAGTTTTTTCCTTACTAATACAACTTATCATCCTTTTATTAAGGTAATTTGAAGGGGAGGTTAATGATTCGTAAAAGCATCACTCTTTTGTAAACCTATTTCCTTTGTAATACTCCTAACCATTTTATTTATTTAATATTTCAGTAATTTTTCATATATAATTATCTTGCATAAAGTAATTACCAAAATGTTTTAAATAAGGAAGTTTGTTTCTTTTGGGAAATTAACTGTTAATCAAATGATTTCTTAATAGCCGTGGTTTGCAGGAAATATCTCGCTGATAAGAGAATATTAGTTTAATAGCTTTTAAACGGAGGTTAACGATGGAAACGAATATTTTTATAAGCGAAAAAGTGAAATTAGCGGCACTTCTTGAGGAGGATTTAGAAAAAATTCCTGCATGGTACAATGACACTGAGTTTGCTCACCTTTTTGATGCTCTGCCGGCTGCACCAAAAACTAAATCTCAATTAGATAAATGGTATGAGTCATTTTCCGATTCGAATTCCCAATATCTTTTTGCAATTAAAACAGTAAATACCAATGAATTTATCGGATATATTGAAGTGAGTGATATTCTATGGAATCATCGAGTAGGCTGGTTGGCCATAGCAATTGGTGAAAAGAATCAGCGCGGAAATGGATATGGGTATGAGAGCCTTAAACAAGCTCTAAATTTTGCCTTTTACGAGTTGAATCTTCACCGAGTTCAGCTTACAGTTTTTAGTTATAATAAGCCTGCTATTGCATTATATAAAAAACTCGGCTTTCAACAAGAAGGGATATATAGAGAATTTATTCATAGAAACGGAGAAACACATGATATGCTCCTTTTTGGACTACTAAAAAGAGAATGGGAAAGTAGAACCGAAAATAATGAAAAATAAATGAAATAAATGTGAAATTTCAATCATCGTTCTGCATACCTTTTAGTAAAGGGGATGAAGATTATGATTGAATGGCTTACAACAATCGGAGTTCTTGTTTCAGTAGTCGGCTTTGGATGTTGGACATTTGTTTATGCTCTTAAACTAGTATTGAAATCCGAAGATGCTAAAAGGATTGATCCAGTACCGATGGAACTAGATAATAGCAAATGAGGATGACCATCGTTGGTCACCCTCATTTGTTTTCTTGCTATTGATTCCCTGCTTGCCGATGATAATTTCTAAGCAACATTCCTTGCGATCTTATCATTCCTACATTCTCATAGTAAGGCTGGAGTTCTTTATCACAAAGCAAATCTACCATGTAAAAATCTTTACACTGTTCGAACATTATTTCTAGTAGTCTCTTCCCGATTCCCTGACCCTGGTATTCTGGTAAAACCTCGAGAAGCGGAATATATATAGAATATACTCCGTCACTGATGGCAGTAATAAATCCTACAACTTTATTAGTTTTCACATCAATAGCAACAATGGCCCGGAAACTACTTTTTAATATCTCTAAATGTACACTTGGTGATGGATGCTTTGGCCAACCTTCAAAAAATCCTCCATCTAACATTTCTTGTGTAATATTTTTAACATCTGATTTAAACTCTATCACTTTATTCCTTCCTTTACATAAGAATTTAATTAAGAAGGAATGATAATCAATAAAATAATAGCCCAAACATTTTTTATTCCCCTTTTAATAAGATCTCTATATAATCAATTCGATCCTTCCTTTAATTTCTCCTGCAAACCAATCGTTATTTCTAGATAGGTTATGATAAAATTTTATCAAGCTCTTTTCTAAAACTTTATTACTATCCGATTCAAGTAAAATATCTACTAGGATTTTTACATCTCTGATTAATATCCCTATTTGAAAAGAAAACTAAATATATCAGGAAAAGGGCACGTTTCCCATACTTATAAAGAATGGGTTTATATCCGAAAAGCAACGATCTGCATATCACTATATTCTTAAACACATTAGGGGTTTTATACTGTGACAAATACACAATACCAACACACCTTGGGCTATCTTTCCCAATTTAATAGTCGTTCAATGAACAGAAAAAATGGCTTTCACCATAGAATCCTTGAGGATTTACTTAATTTATTTTCGATTAATCTAAAAGAGTTCAAGTTTATTCAAATCGCAGGATCATGCGGAAAAGGAAGTACGGCTCATTTTATTTCATCCATCCTTACCGCCCATTCGTATGATCACGGCCTTTTTACCGGTCCGCATCTAAACCATTATGAAGAAAGATTTTCATGCAACGGTCAAATGATTGATCGTGAAGATTTTATTACGATTGTAATGGAAATTGAAATGAAATTGCACGATTATGAACTTGAACATGAAGTTGGGCATATGCATGTAATGATTGTCATTGCTCTTCTTTATTTCAAACATAAAGGAATTGAGCTTATTGTTTTTGAAAACGGAGTTGGCGGTAAAACGGATCCTTCCAATATTATTGATCCAATTATTTCCGTCTTAACCGAAATTACACTCGATCATTCCCATTTATTAGGATCAACCATCGAGGATATTATTTTAGATAAATCCTGTATTATCAAGCCATCAACACAATATGTTATCTGTGGAATGAATAATGTTCAGGCTCGGAATTATTTGTTTAGAATTGAACCATATGGTGAATCAAAGTATTTTTTTATCAATCGTAATTACGGTTTTTTAATTAAGCAATCCGATGAAACAGGAATCACTTTTTATTATAAAGGTGTACTAATGGAGCTTGAGGATCAAAAACTATTTCTCTTAGGCACACACCAAGTGCAAAATGCCAGTAATGCATTAGCCGTCATCGAAGCTTTGATCAATCTCGGATACAATTTTGATCCAGCCATCATTAAACATGCATTAGCCAATGTTCATATTCCCTGCCGTATGGAGTTGATTGAAAAAAGCGGTGTAAACTTTCTGTTTGATGGTGCACATAATACATTAGAGTTAAAAACATTAAGAGAAAATATTGATTCATTAGGTTTGAATATTTCCCATATCATTTTATCTATATCCTCAAATAAGGATATTGAAAAAATGCTTCACTCTATAAAATTTGAAGGAGCTACCTTTATCATCACACCACATCCATTTTTAGAGCGGAACAGTAGTCCCGCAATGATTGAAAAATCACTGAAGGCATTAGATAAAACCCAATATATTTTCTATCAAAATTTACATGATGTGATGAATTATATTTTCCAGCAGCGTAATGAAAATAAGGTCATATTAGTGACGGGGTCACTTTACTTAGTGGGATATGTAAAGGAGTTTTTAAATCGAATATAATAAATTGAAAAGGAGCCCAAAGCTTGGGTTCCTTTTAATATTTCGTTATGGACTGATTAATCGATAGCCCATTTCCGAAGAAATACTCTCCGCAATCTTCATAGTCGATTCTTTTATTACCTCAAGATGCTCACCTTCAAAACGATACGATGGACCGCTAACCGCTAATGAGGCGATAACCTCACCATGATAATTATAAATCGGATAAGAAACACCTATAGTCCCTTCATCCTGCTCTCCATAGCTGATAGCAAACCCATTTGTTTTGATTTCTTCTATTTCTTTTTTTAGCTGATCCTTATTTAGTAATATTTGATTAAAGTTATATAAATTCGATTCATCGATAATTTCTACTCTCTTTTTTTCAGGTAAAAAGGCCAATAATAATTTTGGTCCTGATCCAAGATAAAGCGGTGAGCGTTTACCAATTCTCGTAAATAAACGTAAAGCATGTGTGCTTTCCACTTTTTCAATATATACAGCCTCGTGATGTTGAACAATTACAAGGTGAACGACCTCGTTAATTTCGTTTGCTAATCTTTTCATATGCGGTAGTGCAATTTTTCTTAGCTCCAATTGATCGGACACTAGCTGGCCAAGTTCCATCAACTTTAACCCGAGCTTATAACGCTTATCATATTCGGAATCCTTCGTTTTCGTTAAAAATCCACAATATTCTAATGAAGTGAGTAAACGATAGACCGTTGGTTTCGGTAATTGTACTAGATCAGTAATTTCCTTTAAGCTTAACTCTGGTTTTTCTTCTGTAAAAAAATCTAGTAAACTTAATGCCTTTATAATACTTTGGTTCACTATTCTCCGGCTCCTTCGGATATGAAAATACTCCCTCTAGCATGAGAGGGAGAATATTACTTAAGCTACATTAAACACTTACATCGGAACGAGATACTACACTTTTATCCACAATGTTTACGTCCCGCTTTGCCATTTCTTCAATGTATTCCTTTCCAGGAACGATTTTTTCAGGAGCAAATACACCCTTTTCGGAAATAAGGCCGCTTCCGATCATTTGGGCTACGACAGATATCGTATTAGCTGTTGCTCTAGCCATGGCAGTGACTTGGTTCACACGATCTTTATATGTGATTAATTCATATTCATATTTTTCTTTTTCTCCAGCTTTTGTTCCTTCGACAATCACTCGGAGGAGAACCGCATCATCTTTTTCTCCGAGCTCTACAATAGGATCTAGCACTTTCAACAAAACATCGCGTGGTTTTATTTTTTGACCATTCACTTCTACTTCATAATCATTTCTAGTTAAATTTAAATCCACAAGTAATTGAAACTTTTCTGCATGACCACGGTAACGGATTGTTTTATATTCTAGAGTTTCAACATCAGGATAGGATAAGGATAAAGTTGATGTCCCTCCTGCTGTATGAAAAGCCTCTAGCGGACCGAATCTCTCAAAATGAATCGTTTCAATTTCGGATAATGATGGAACTTCCTGCTTTATTCCATTTCGTATCACTAAGGATGGGTCTGTGTAATGATCAAAAACACCTTCCATTGAAAATACATGATTATATTCTAGCGGCGGTTCAGGTACAACCGGAATACCACCAACATAAATCTTAATTGATTTTACTTCATCAAGCTGGCTGGCTCCGTATCCAGATAGAATATTGATCATTCCCGGTGCAACCCCTAGATCAGGAATCAATGTTACATTCGCATTCTTAGCTTCTTCATGCATTTCGAGCACATGGTCAGTAGCATGCCCAATATGTCCACCGAGATCGACACAACTAACTCCTGCTTCAATTGCTGCTCTTGCCACTCTCTCATTGAATGTATAAAATAGGGCATTAATCACGACATCATAATCACGTATAAAATGAATTAATTGATCCTGATTCGACGCGTCTAAATAAGCAGCTGATAGTTTAGAAGAGTTCAATTGCTGGCATACTGCTTCTGCCCTTTTGACATCGACATCTGCTAGTGTAACTTTATCCACTCCTACACTATTCACCAAATCTCTTGTTGCTTCTTTCCCCATTAATCCTGCACCTAAAACTGCGATTTTCATGTAAAATTCCTCCTTGAATGAATTCAAATATGTGTTTAGAAATCTATTACTCTACATCAATTTGTGCACGTTGAAGCTTTCCACTATAATCGACATACACACTCTTCCACTCTGTGAAGACGTCTAATGCTTGCACACCCGAATCACGATGGCCATTTCCTGTTCCTTTTGTCCCCCCAAATGGCAAGTGAATCTCCGCACCAGTAGTCCCAGCATTCACATAAACGATACCTGTATCTAAATCACGCTGTGCAGCAAATACTCGATTTACATCTCTTGTAAAAATAGAGCTTGATAATCCATATGTAACCCCATTATTGACTTCAATCGCTTCCTCAAAGCTTTTCACCGGAATGATAGAAACGACTGGTCCAAATATTTCCTCTTGAGCAATTCTCATATCAGGACGAACATCTGTAAATAGTGTTGGAGCATAATAATATCCATCTGCCAACTCTCCATTATTTAAAATGGAACCTCCTGCTAATAATTTTGCTCCTTCATCCTTACCAATTCCAACGTACTCATGGATTTTTTGCAGAGCACTTCGATTTATGACCGGACCTACCTTCACTTGTTCATCCAAGCCATTCCCAATTGTTAACTGTTTCATTGCCACTAACAGTCTTTCTTCTAATTGATCTTTCACACTTTCGTGAACAATAACTCTGCTACATGCTGTACATCTTTGACCGCTTGTTCCAAATGCACTCCACAAAATCCCTTCTACTGCAAGTGTCAAGTCTGCATCATCCATAACAATGACTGCATTCTTACCGCCCATTTCAAGGGAAACACGTTTTAATAATCTTCCACACGTTTCCGCAATTGTACGTCCCACTTCATTGGAGCCAGTAAATGAAATCACATCTATATCCGGATGCTCTACCATGGCATTACCTACTTCAGAACCTGATCCACAAACGAGATTGATGATTCCCTTTGGAAGACCAGCTTCCTCAAATATCTTCACCAATTCCCTTGCCATTAATGGTGTTTCTGTAGCAGGCTTCCAAATAACCGCATTTCCGCCAACAATTGCAGGGAATGACTTCCACGTTGCGATGGCGATTGGAAAATTCCATGGAGTAATGATTCCAACGATACCAACAGGTACTCGAATACTCATCGCAAATTTATCCTTTAGTTCAGATGGAGTCGTATTCCCGAATAATCGTCTGCCTTCACCTGCCATATAAAAGGCCATATCAATTCCTTCTTGTACCTCGCCACGCGCTTCCTCGATCACCTTTCCCATTTCTTGTGTTAAAATACGGGATAATTCTTCTTTTCTTTCCTTCATAATTAAGCCAACTTGATATAAAAGCTCTGCTCGTTGCGGTGCAGGAACTAATGCCCATTGCTTTTGGGCCTTTTTTGCTGCTTGGACAGCCCGATCGACATCTTCTTTAGAGGATAAAAGAATATCTCCAATGGATTCTCCATTTGCTGGATTGATGATAGGAGCATATTTTTCGTGTGCAGGAACACTCCACTCCCCATCGATATAATTAACAACTTTTTCACCGCTTATCACTGTATTTGACATTATAAACATCTCCTTATTTATGATTTTTCACGAATTTGCTGAATCGTTTTATTCGTGGATATCTGTTCACGATCCATCTCAATTTCAATCACAGTCGGCTTTTTACTTGCCATTGCCTCATATAATGCTCTTTCAAACTCCATTTTTGTTTCCACCTTCACACCATTTGCGTTTAAGGAATGGGCTAGTTTGACAAAATCAATATTCCCTAAATCTGTTCCGCTTATTTTTTCCGGGTAGTGGATTTCCTGGTGCATACGGATCGTCCCATACATTTGATTATTGAAAACTAGACTTATTACAGGAATATCGTATCGTGAAGCCGTTTCTAGCTCCTGGACAGTCATCATCATCCCTCCATCACCAGATAGAGAGACAACGATTCGATTAGGATGAGCTAATTTTGCGCCTATTGCCGCTGGAAGCCCATAACCCATCGCTCCAGATGTTGGTCCAATATACGTTTTTTTCTGATTGAATTGATAATATGAATGGAGCCAGCCTGCAAAATTACCTGCATCATTGGTAATAACTGCATTCTCTGGCAGATGTTTTTGTAATAAATCAATAACATCAAAATTAGTTAGCTTGAAATTTTCATCATCATTAAGTATTGTGGTTGATTTTTCATAGGTGTGATGACACTTATCTGCCCAATCCTTCCATGTTGGTTGAACATCGATATTTAAACAGGCAAATAATGTATTTCTTGCATCTGCTGCTATACCAACGTCTGGCGGATAAACATTTCCTAACATATTAGGGTTGATGTCGATATGAATAAGTGTTTGTTCAGGGGAGATTAATGTATAGTCTTGTGTTGTGACTTCGGAAAGCCGTGTTCCTATTGCCAATATGACATCCGCTTTTTTGGTTGTTTCAAGAATACCCTTTGCAGTGCCTAATCCTAAATGACCTGCATACAAAGGATGATTATTTGAAAAAACATCATGTCTTCGAAAAGCCGCCATCACTGGTAATTGATATTTTTCAGCAAAATGGATCAATGCCTCTTCACCATCTGAATAGATGACTCCTCCACCAGCAATAATGAGCGGATTTCTCGCATTTTTTAGTATATCTTCAATTTCTTGAATCTCATCCTTAGCAGGAGTTGGTCTGGATACCTTCACTTTCTGGCCAAAAGTCATTGTACTTTCAACCTTTAGCATATCTTCAGGTAAGGAAATAACCACTGGTCCTGGTCTTCCTGTTTGTGCGATACGAAATGCCCGTTGCACGAGTTCAGGTACTCTTTCTGCATCCTTTATTTCAACCGTCCATTTGGCAATATGACCAAAAAATTGATCTAAATCTACTTCTTGAAAGCCTTCACGCCCACGAAATTTGCTGTGGACTTGACCGAGAAAAACTACCATTGGTGTTGAATCTTGAAAGGCAGTATGAACACCAATCGCTAGATTTGCTCCACCAACACCGCGAGTTGCCATAACCACTCCGGGTTTCCTTGTAGCTTTTGCATAGCCCTCTGCCATGAAGGATGCTCCGCCTTCATGTCTTGCAGATATCAGCTCGATTGTTGGCTCATCATAGATGGCATCTAATACAGGTAAATAGCTTTCACCAGGTACACAAAAAACCTTTGTTACTTCTTCAATTTTCATGCACTCGATGATTGCTTTTGCCCCCGTCATTACTTTGTTTTCTCTCATTTTTTCAATGGTTTGGGACATTATTTGTCACCTCGAGGTTCAGAGATTTTATTCTTTTCACTGCTTCATCTAAGCGTTCCGTAGGCACTGATAAGGATATTCGAAAATATCCTTCTCCAGATGGTCCAAAGGAATTTCCTGGTGTGATAATAACTCCCGCCTCTTCCAGTACTTTTTCCGCAAACTGCTGAGAGGTAAAACCTTTTGGTACTGGTGCCCAAATAAAAAATGATCCTCTTGGCTTTTTCACATGAATTCCAATGCCCTTTAAAGCATCCAGCATTTTTTCAAGCCGTTCATTGTAAATGGAATTATTTTGTTCAACTGTTTTGTAATCACTTTTCAATGCTTCTGCAGCAGCCTTTTGGATTGGTAAAAACTGACTCGTATCAACATTACTTTTTACATTGGACAACGCACGAATAATGTCTTTATTGCCGACAACATAGCCAATTCGCCAGCCAGTCATATTAAAGCTTTTTGATAAGGAACCGAATTCGATTGCGATTTCTTTTGCACCTTCAACTTGTAAAATACTTGGGGCTTTAAATTGATCATACGTTACTAACCCATATGCAGAATCATGGATGATACCAATTTGGTGCTTTTTCGCGAAGGCAACTGCTTCTTTAAAAACATCTAATTCAACAGTTGCAGCTGTGGGATTTCCTGGATAGTTTAAAAACATAAGCTTCGCCTTTTCACAGATGGACTGTGAAAGTCTTGAAAAGATTGGGCGGTACTCATCATTTGGATCTAGTGGAAGATCAACACAATCCCCGCCTGCAAGATAAGTAGCTGTCCGATAAACAGGATAACCTGGGTCAGGAATAAGAACTGCATCCCCAATGTCTATCATTGCTGGAATGACATGTGCAATCCCTTCCTTTGATCCAATTAATGTGAGGATTTCAGTATTTGGATCTAGTTCTACCTCATAATGTTGCTTATAAAAGTCAGCTACTGCCTCACGGAATTCCTGACATCCAGAGTAACCTGAGTATTTAAAATTACTAGGATCTTTTAATTCCTGGATTAACCGATCAACGATAAAATCTGGAGTAGGTAAGTCTGGAGCGCCTATTCCTAAATCAATTACGTCCACACCTCTTTCTTGAAGCTTTTTCTTTTTTTCGTCAATAACGGAAAATAAATAAGGTGGTAATCCCTGAACCCGTTTAGAAACAAACGAAGACATCTCTCTCCCCACTTTCCATTAAAAATCACTTCATTTCATTATATGAAATACAGTTTCATATATTACAAGGTTCATTATATGATAACGCTTTCACCAAATCAACAGTTTATTCCTAATTATCTAAAAATAAAACATCCTTAAACCTAGAATTCTGTTCTTTATTCATTTGATAACCTTTTAAAGCTAAATAGAGAGCCATGCTTTCTTCAAACGAATTAACATTCATCTGTAAAAGTTCATTAATCTGATTCAAACGGTATAACAAAGTATTACGATGTATATATAATGACCTTGCGGCTTTACTCATATTTAAGCCTTCCTGACAGTAAATTAAAAAAGTTTCGATAAGAATGCCGGAACTTGGATGATTGATCAAATTAGTTATTTTATCCAACATTACCTCTGAAATAGTTGGATTTATTTCTTCTATTAGACTAATGATCAATACATTCCAATCTTGATATGAATACACATGATCTTTATAAGGAGATTGATTACTTATAGACAATAATTTTAATGCTTGATGATAGGATCGACTAATCCCTTCGACCCCCTCATAACAGTTTCCGACTGCTATCAAGGCCTTGCTGTGTATTTGATGCTGATGCAAAAATTGATTCATTATTTTTAATGCTTGTTTACTTGTTTCGGTGATTCTTCCTGAGTTACGATCTTTAACACCCTTTAACACAATCCATTGTTTAATATTTATAGATGTTAATAGGTCATCATCCTGTTCTTTAAATAACTTACCGATTAGTTGAAAAAGGTCATATTGTAAAATTTTAAAAACACGTTTGTTTGAAATTGACTCGATTTCATAATGTGGAATATGTATGAGAATACATACTCTCGGAATTTTTACATTAAACCCCATCATTTCACAATAATTAATCAGCTCTTCACTACTTTCATTTGGACGTTGATGGAGTAAGTACTGAATAAAGTTTTCTTTCGCTTTCATTTGTAAAGAAAACGACTCCGCCTTCAAAGTTTCATGAAGGAGCATTTCAACATGATTACGGACTAAATAAACATACTTAATAACTTCTTTTGGATCCCCAACTATACCCAATACACCAATTGGTTCCTGCTGAAAAAATATAGGGGTCGCTACACCAGGAAGGACATTCTCTCTCCCAATTACATTATCTTCCGAATATTGTACAGCCTTTCCAATTCTGAAAACTTCCTTTGTAGCCTCATGATATGTACCGATACGCTTTAAATCTGTGCATCCGATAATGATTCCTTTTTCATCAGTTATACTCATCGGCACTTCTAAAACAAAAGATGTTTGTTCTACAATCGATTGGGCAATTTGCTCAAAAAGCTTCACATACGCCACCTCTATAAATAGTTTGATTTTTGATATTAATAAATTATTATCTGATTCGTTTATGATATCAGAATTTTGTGCAAAATACACATTCAACAAAACTTAGTTTTCCTGTATAACAAAAAGTAATAAGAAAAGCGGAAGCGCCTTGATCATCGGCGTACGGATTTTATAGTCTTCGACTGAGATAAAGGAAACACGGCGAGGGACGAGCCGATGTTGACTTATCGTAAAGAGGAGACGGAGAAATCCGCTAGCCGATAGGCGCTGAAGCTAGACACTACGAAAAGCGGAAGCGCCTTGATCATCGGCGTACGGATTTTGTAGTCTTCGACTGAGATAAAGG